>DATGDG010000259.1:0-2508 GCA_035311025.1 Casimicrobiaceae bacterium | reverse complement strand
CACCTTCTTCACCCCACGCATCCCCAGTGCGTCACGGTCGTCGACTTTCACGACCCTGCCGCCGAACACCGGGCACTGTGCGATCGAGGCGTGCATCATTCCGGGCAGCGTGACGTCGACGGCAAAGACCGGCTTGCCCCGGACCTTGTCGGGAATGTCCAGGCGGTGCAGCGGCTTGCCTGCGATCTTCCACTGCGCCGGGTCGCGCAGCGCCACCTCCTTCGGTGGGGCGAGCCTGGCCGCGGCGCCGGCCACCTCGCCGTAGCGAAGCGTCCGGCCGGTCGGTCCATGCGAAATGATTCCCTTCGTCACTACGCACTCGGCGGCAGGTACCTTCCACTGCGCCGCGGCCGCGCCAATCAGCATCTGGCGCGCGCTGGCCCCTGCCTTGCGCACGTAGTCCTGCGATGAGCGCACGCCCATGCTGCCGCCGGTGGACATCGACCCCCAGATGCGGTTGCGCCGGATGTGCTCGTTGGGTGAGGCGAACTCGGCGCTGACGTTTGCCCAATCGCAGTCCAGCTCTTCAGCGACCAGCTGGGCAAGCGCCGTATAGGTGCCCTGCCCCATCTCGGAGCGGGCGATGCGAATCACGACCCGGTCATCCGGATGGATGACGATCCAGGCGTTGACCTCGGTCGCCGCCGCACCGCCAGCGGCGACGGACACGACAGGAAACCAGAATTCGAGCGCCAAACCGCCGCCGAGCGCCGCGGAGACCTTGAGGAAGTCGCGACGGGAGGATGCGAGCGTCATGGTCGCTCTCCTCGGGCGCTCCTGGCCGCGAGCGCAGCGGAGTCCTTTGCGAGCGCGTGGATCGCCTCTTTCACCCGGGCGTAGGTGCCGCAGCGGCACAGGTTGGTCATGGTCGCGTCGATGTCGGCATCGGACGGCTTCGGATTCTTGGCGAGCAGCGCGGCCGCCGACATGATCATGCCCGTCTGGCAATACCCGCATTGCGGGACCTCGTGCTCGATCCAGGCCTTCTGGACCGGGTGGAGACCCTGTTCAGAAAGCCCCTCGATCGTGACGATCTTCTTGCCGACCGCCGCCGACACCGGCAGCACGCAGGATCGGACCGGCTCGCCATCGACATGCACCGTACATGCGCCGCAGACGGCAATGCCGCAACCGTACTTGGTCCCGGGAAGGTCGAGGTGAACACGCAGGACCCAGAGCAGCGGCATCTCGGGTTCGACGTCGACGGTATGGGCGCGGCCATTCACGTTGAGCTCGAGCATTTGCATCTCCTCCGAATGACTGGCAACGCCCAGCGAAGCAGGTCGTGTCTGGCCGCCGTCGTTCAGGCCATCGCGATTTCGCCGAGCGTCGGATAGTCGATGTAGCCCTTGGCGCCACCGCCATAGAGCGTGCGCGGGTCCATCATGGCAAGCGGCGCGTTCTCGCGCAGGCGCCGTACGAGGTCGGGATTGCTGATGAACGGGCGCCCGAACGAGACCAGGTCGGCGGCGCCTGCGGCCACCGCCTCGAGCGCCATCGGTCTCAGGTAGCCGTTGTTGACCATCCACGCGCCGTCGAACCTGCGGCGCAGTGCCGCGTAGTCGAACGGCGCGAAATCGCGCGCGCCGGCGGTCTGACCTTCGACCACTTCCACGAACGCCAGCCGCAGCGGCGCGAGCTGCGTCACCGCGTGCTCGAACAGCGCCTGGGGGTCGCTGTCCTGCCCGGCGTCGTTGGATGGCGTCACCGGCGACAGGCGAAGCCCGGTGCGTCCGCCGCCGATCGCGTTCGCAACCGCCTGCATCACTTCGACGAGCAGCCGCACGCGGTTTTCGACCGTGCCGCCGTATTCGTCAATCCGGTCGTTGATGCTGTCGCGCAGGAACTGCTCGATCAGGTAGCCGTTTGCGCCGTGCACCTCGACGCCATCGAAGCCCGCTTCCATCGCGCGCAGCGCCGCGTCGCGGTAGCTCGAGACGACGGCCGGGATCTCGGCGGTGGAGAGAGCACGCGGCGGCGATACCGGGACGAAGCCGTCGCGGGTGAATGTCTTGGTCTCAGCACGCCGCGAAGTCGACGACACCGGCGCCTGACCGTTTGGCAGCAGCGAAACGTGCGAGATTCGTCCGACGTGCCACAGCTGCACGACGATGCGACCGCCCTCGGCATGCACTGCGCCGGTGACACGCCGCCAGCCCGCGACCTGCGGGGCGCTGTAGATTCCGGGAGTGTCGACGTAACCCTGACCCTCGGGACTGACCTGTGACGCCTCGGTGATGATCAGCCCTGCGGTCGCGCGCTGCCGGTAGTACTCGACTGCAAGGCCCGACGGCACGTTTCCGGGCCCCGCGCGATTGCGCGTCAGCGGCGCCATGACGATTCGATTGGCGAGATCGACGTCGCCGATGCGAACGGGGTCGAATAGCGTCGCCATCGCCGGGCACTCCCAGAAGCCGTATGCCTACTCCCGCGTAGTTCCGCGCGCGGCCACGCCTACAGTCCATTCTGCATCCACCATCGGCCGCGCGACTGCGGTGAACCATTAGA
>DATGDG010000258.1:0-1781 GCA_035311025.1 Casimicrobiaceae bacterium | reverse complement strand
TATCGCCGACGTTGGATGCCTGCGCCGGAATGCTGACCGGCTGCGGCAGGTCGACGCGGTGAAAGACGATGCCGGTGTCGGGTTGCGCCGGACGCAGTGTCAACTCGACGCGCGCGCCCGTGTGCAGGCCCACGCCCGTCGTGCGGGTCGTCGTCTTGAGTGGGCGCTGCCGCAGCATCGAACGGTCGGTAGGGTGGCGCGCGGACGCCCGCCGCCTTGCGGGGATGGCCAAGATTTTCATTCTAGCACTCCAGGGTCGCGCTCACGCCCGCCCGCCCCCGCATGCGGGAGCGGAGGCGGCGCCCTCGCCCGACCCTCTCCCCGCTGGCGGAGAGAGGGTGCTGCAGCGACCGGGCGAGGGGCCCATGCCTGCCTCAATCCGCCTGCTTGCGCAGGAACGCCGGGATCTCGGAGGCATCGAACGCGGGCACCGAGACGCTCGCCGTCTGCCGACCGCGCCGCACGACGGCGGGTTGATCGAGCTTGTCGTAGTCGATCGCATCACCACCGACGCGGACGCCGACGTTGTCGGTCCCGGTGCGCTCGACGACGGTCTCGAGGACCTCGAGCTTCGGCGGCCGGCGCGTGGCCACCGCCGCGCCGCCGAGTCCGGTTGCGATCATCGTGACCCGCAGCCGATCCTCCATCGCGTCGTCGATCACCGTGCCGACGATCACCATCGCGTCCTCGGCGGTGAACTCCTTGATGGTGTTCATCACCTCGTGGTACTCCTTCATCTTCAGGCCGGCCGACGCGGTGATGTTGACCAGCACGCCGCGGGCGCCCGCGAGGTTCACGTCCTCGAGCAGCGGGCTCTTGACCGCCTGCTGCGCTGCCAGGCGCGCGCGGTCGGCGCCGGTGGACGTCGCCGAGCCCATCATCGCCATCCCGACCTCGCCCATCACCGTACGGACGTCGGCGAAATCGACGTTGACGAGCCCCGGGTTGTTGATCACTTCGGCGATCCCCGACACGGCCCCGTGCAGCACGTCGTTGGCCGCTGCATACGCGTCGAGCACCGAGACGTCCTCGCCGAGCACGTCCATCAGCTTGTCGTTCGGGATGACGATCAGCGAATCGACGCGCTTGGTCAGCTCCTCGATGCCCGCGCTGGCGACGCGCTGGCGCTTGCCCTCGAACTTGAACGGACGGGTCACCACCGCGACGGTCAGGATGCCGAGGCTCTTCGCGATCTCGGCGATGATCGGCGCCGCCCCGGTTCCGGTTCCGCCGCCCATGCCGGCGGTGATGAACAGCATGTCGGCCCCTTCGATCGTGCTCGCGATGCGGTCGCGATCCTCCATCGCCGCGTCGCGCCCGATCTCCGGCTTGGCCCCCGCGCCCAGACCGCGTGTCAGCGTCGAGCCGAGCTGAATCTGCGTCGGCGCAGTCGAGCGCTTGAGGGCCTGTGCGTCGGTGTTCGCGCAGACGAAATCGACGCCCGACAAGCCCCGCGTGATCATGTGCTCGACGGCATTGCCGCCGCAGCCGCCCACTCCGATGACCTTGATGACGGCGCCTTCTTCCGGAGCCTGGTCGATGATTTCAAACATGGTGATGTCTCCTGTCCAGATTGCTGTTTGCAGTTCCAGTACCGATGGGCCCTTGGTCAGGAATCAGAAGTCCCCCGGCCGACCGCCGGTCGACCACGGATTCCCGACACCGCGCTGTGCCCTGCCCTTTCCCCCATTGCCTGCCCTTGCCGTCTTCCCTGTTTCCTGTTCTCTGATGCCTGATGCCTGATCCCTGATCCCTGATCCCTGATCCCTGCTCAGAAATTC
>DATGDG010000257.1:0-7074 GCA_035311025.1 Casimicrobiaceae bacterium | reverse complement strand
CTTTCTTCACCTCATCCATAGTCTTGGGCCGAGCGGTACCCCTTGCGCCCCCATCGCGGACCACTTGGTCAACACCTGCGAAAGTAGCAGGGGTGCGACCACAGGGACGCAGGGCGTGACCACGTCCTTCCCTTTCACGCTCTCCGCGATACCGTCGAGAGCCGCCTTAAGCTCGGCACGGATGTACTACAGCAGCGTGCGAATTGCCGGAGACTTCGGTGGGACGGATACACCCTGTTCCAATGCGAACGATGTAGCCTCTTGGCGAACGTAGCCCGCTTCTCCCCACCCATGGCGGTGCCCCGCCAAGTCGCCGTCCAGGTTGCCGTAATGATCGGCGAGTCCATCGAGTTCGCCGCGGTCGCCAGCGATCCGCGCATCCTCGTCACGCCCGAGCATCTTGGACGTGAACAACTTGGCGAGGTGTCGCGCCTCGTCCTTGGCCAGCGCCGTGCGCTGATGTTCGGGAGACAGGCGACGCCGTGCAGCATCCAACTGCTCCGACGTTTGTAGCGGCAGGTGCTCGGCCTTGGCGCGAGCCTCGGACTTGCTTGCGGTACGGAGGGAATGCTTGAACTCGATGCGACCCTCGAACGCTGTTCGCAGGTTGGCCGGGGCCGGACGACGGAAGCAGTAACGCCCGTCGCGATTGAGCAAATACGTTGATCCGTGCACCTTCTTCATCCTCGAATAGTACCAACTGGTCGTACCAGCCGAGGAGGAAAAGGCATTGCCGCTGAATGGGTTACAGCGGAATCAACAGGTTACTTCGAGGTGGCGTCCCCAACCGGATTCGAACCGGTGTTACCGCCGTGAAAGGGCGATGTCCTAGGCCTCTAGACGATGGGGACCCGTACGGCGGCAACGGCCTTGCCAGAGACCGCAACCAGGTCGGTGGTGGAGGTAAGCGGGATCGAACCGCTGACCTCTTGCATGCCATGCAAGCGCTCTCCCAGCTGAGCTATACCCCCACGGCGAACGCAAAATTATAGCGGAGCGCCGAAGCCTTCGCAATCTCGACCATGCTCGGTCCGTCATGGGCGCGGCTTCGGTAACTCCCGCCGGCGGGCGTTCGATCTGGCCCACTACAATCCGCGGATGCCATCCCCTCCGCAGACGCTTCCCGCCGCGGTCGACCTGACGCTTCTGCCGCAGGACGAGCGTGTCGTCCTGGTCACCGGCGCGACCGGCGGCCTGGGCCGCGAGATCGCGCTCGCCTGCGCGCGGGCCGGCGCGACCGTCATCCTGCACGGACGCGTCGTGCGGAAGCTCGAAGACCTCTACGACGAGATCATGGCGGCAAAGCTGCCGGAACCGGTGATCCTGCCGCTCGACTTCGCGCGCGCCGAAGCCTCGGATTTCGCCAACGCCGCGAGTGCGCTGACTGCGCAGCTCGGTCGCCTCGACGCGATCGTCCACACGGCGGCGATCCTGGGCTCGCTCGGTCCGATCGAGCACCAGTCCTTCGACAACTGGCTCGCGCTGCTGCGCGTCAACGTCGCGGCGCCGATGGGCCTCACGCGGATCATGATGCCGCTGCTCGCCAAGGCGCCGGATGCCAGCATCGCGTTCACGCTCGACAGCCGCGGCCAGGAGCCGCGCGCCTACTGGGGCGGCTACGCGGTCACCAAGGCCGGCGTCGCCGCGTTGGCGCGCGAGCTCGCCGACGAATGGGAAAACCGGCCGAACCTGCGGGTGAACGCCATCGTGCCGGGCCCGATCCGCTCGCCGTTGCGCAGGCAGAGCCACCCCGGCGAGGACTCGAGTGCGCTGCCCGCGCCCGAGGCGCTCGTGCCGCTCTACCTGCATCTGATCGCGGGCCAGACCAAGGCCGACAGCGACGCACTGATCGACGCTCAGGCGTGGCTCGCCGGGTCGCCTTGCGCGACCTCGCTGCGCCCGTAACGGAGCAGGATCCGCAGGCGTCGGAAGTCGTCGGCCGGCAGCATGTCCGGCAGGAGCAGGATTGCGCGTGGCCATCGCGCTTTGCCGGGTTTCCAGACGATCGTCGTAATTCTCGCACCGACATGGCTGTCGGGCCGCACGCAGCCCCGCTCGGACACGCCGTCGCCGGTGGTCACGGCAACCCGCAGACGACCGTCGAGCTCAATCAGGCGGACTGCGCGCGGGCCGCGTCGCATGGCCACGACGTGGATCCGATCTCCGGCCCAGACGACGAGCGCAACGGTGGCAAGGCCTCGCAACACCTCGTGGTACGGCAGCGTCGCGACGACGGCGCAGGCGCAGGTTGCGAGGACACAGATCAGCGCGAACGCGCTGCGCGATGCCGCGGGTGCGATCCGGACGGGGACGGGTGCGTGCACCCGCCGATCAGATCACCGATCGGCAGCGGCCCGCCATCGGCCGGAGGATCGAGCCTCCTCCGATCCTAGTCCGCGGCGAGCGTCGCCGATGCGGGCGCCCTGGCGGCAGGAGTTCCTTTCGCCAGCAGCATCCAGGTCGAGACCACGGTATCGGGATTGAGTGACATGCTCTCGATGCCCTGTGCGACCAGCCATTGCGCAAGGTCGGGATGGTCGGAGGGGCCCTGCCCGCAGATGCCGCAATAGGCGCCGCGCTGGCGGCAGGCATCGATCGCGAGCTTGAGCATGACCTTCACCGCATCGTCGCGCTCGTCGAACGTCGCGGCGATCGGGCCGCCGGCGTCGCGATCGATGCCGAGCGTCAGCTGCGTCATGTCGTTCGAGCCGATCGAAAAGCCGTCGAAATGCTCGAGGAAGCGTGAAGCCAGCACCGCGTTCGAAGGGATCTCGCACATCATGATCACGCGCAGACCGTTCTCGCCGCGGCGCAGGCCGTTTTTCGCAAGCAGCGCAACCACCTTCTGCGCTTCGTCCAGCGTGCGCACGAAGGGCACCATCAGCTCGACGTTGGTCAGGCCCATCGCGTCGCGCACGCGGCGCATCGCCGCGCACTCCATCGCGAAGCAGTCGTAGAACTCCTGCGCCAGGTAGCGCGATGCGCCGCGGAACCCGAGCATCGGGTTTTCCTCGTGCGGCTCATAGCGGTCCCCGCCGAGCAGGTTCGAGTATTCGTTCGACTTGAAGTCCGACAGCCGGACGATGACCGGCTTCGGGTAGAACGCCGCGGCGATGGTCGCGATGCCCTCGACGATCTTGCCGACGTAGAACTCGGTCGGGCTTGCGTAGCCGGCGATCCTGCGTTCGATGTCGCGCTTGAGCTCGGGTGGCTGGCTGGCGAGCTCGAGCAGTGCCTTCGGATGGATGCCCACGTTCTTGGCGATGATGAACTCAAGGCGCGCGAGACCCACACCCTCGTTCGGGAGCTGGCAGAACTCGAACGCGAGTTCCGGATTGCCGACGTTCATCATGATCTTGGTCGGCGATTCGGGCATCTTGTCCAGGGCGACATCGACGACCTCGACGTCGAGCAACCCGGGATAGATCTTGCCCGTGTCGCCCTCGGCGCAGCTGACGGTCACCTGCGCGCCTTCCTCCAGCACTTCGGTCGCATTGCCGCAGCCGACGACGGCCGGGATGCCGAGTTCGCGCGCGATGATCGCTGCGTGACAGGTGCGTCCCCCGCGGTTGGTGACAATGGCGCTCGCACGCTTCATCACCGGCTCCCAGTCGGGATCGGTCATGTCGGTGACCAGCACGTCGCCCGGCTTCACCCGATCCATCTCCCTCGCGGACTTCACCAGACGCACCGGACCTTGTCCGATCTTCTGGCCGATCGCCCGACCTGAAGCGAGCGACGCGCCATGCGATTTCAGGCGGTAGCGCCGCATCGAATTCGCGTCTTCGCGCGACTTCACCGTCTCGGGTCGCGCCTGGAGGATGTAGATCTTCCCGTCCTCGCCGTCGAGCGCCCATTCGATGTCCATCGGACGGCCGTAGTGGCGCTCGATCGCGACGGCGTGCCGCGCGAGTTCCTCTGCCTGCGCGTCGGTCAGCGAAAAGCGCAGGCGCGCATCCATGTCGACGTCGACGACCTGCGTCGATTTCCCGGCGGACGCGTGGCTGCCGAAGATCATCTTCGTCGCCTTGCTGCCGGTGGTCTTGCGCAGGATCGCGGGACGACCGCCCGCCAGATTGGGCTTGTAGACGTAGAACTCGTCGGGATTGACCGAGCCTTGCACGACCGATTCGCCGAGGCCATACGACGAGGTGATCAGCACCACCTTGTCGAAGCCGGATTCGGTGTCGAGGGTGAACATCACCCCGGCCGACCCCGTGTCGCTGCGAACCATCCGCTGCACGCCCGCCGACAGTGCCACGTCCTTGTGCGCGAAGCCCTGATGGACGCGATAGGCGATCGCCCGGTCGTTGTAGAGGGAAGCAAATACATGACGTATAGCTTGAAGGATATTCTCTAAGCCATTGATATTAAGAAATGTTTCTTGTTGACCTGCGAACGAGGCGTCCGGCAGGTCCTCGGCAGTCGCCGACGAGCGGACCGCAAACGACGCACGGACCGCATCGCTGCCCAGTCCCGCCCATGCGCGCTCGATGTCCGCGACCAGCGCCTTGGGCAGCGGCGCGTCGTCGATCCAGCCGCGGATCTTGGATCCCACCCGCGCCAGCTCGTTGACGTCCTCGATGTCGAGCGTCGCGAGCGCGGCGTCGATCCGATCGCCCAGG
Source organism: Casimicrobiaceae bacterium (assembly GCA_035311025.1). GTDB lineage: Bacteria > Pseudomonadota > Gammaproteobacteria > Burkholderiales > Casimicrobiaceae > VBCG01. Next base: position 2,449 of record DATGDG010000257.1, on the reverse strand, counting down.
CCGTCCTGCGCGATGAACTCGCGAAACGCTGCGGCCGTCGTTGCGAACCCGCCCGGAACGCGGATGCCGGCGGCGGTGAGCTCGGCGATCATTTCGCCCAGCGATGCGTTCTTGCCGCCGACCTGGTCGAGGTCGCTCATGCGCAGGCGCTCGAAGGGGATGACGCGTGGGACTTCGGTCATGCGGGACCTCTGGGCAACCCGGTGAGTGTCGGTGTGCTGCACCGCGACAAGCGGAGCTGCACTGCGGATTCTACCAAGCCGGAGGCGATGGGCCGACTCCGCCCGCACGCCGCTTGCCGCAGTTGCGTCGCATTACGACACGAAGCCGGAATGCGCCGCCACGTGCTGCTGCTGAAGACCTGCCGGACTTTGCGGCGACGAGCTGCGCCGCCTCGCGGCGAACGCGGGGCCGGCGTGCGCCTTGCGCGCGCGCCGGCTGAGGCTCACTGCGGCTTGCCGTCTAGCCGCCGCGCGCGCTGCCGGCGCCGATTCCGGCTGCGCCCGCCCCGACGAGATCGTCGGGACCTTCCGGCGCCGGAATGTCGGGCACGCCGGAGATCGACGGGATGCCTCCGCGCCCGCGCGCCGCCCGGCGGAGGTTGCGATAGAGGTCCGGGTGCGATTCCTTCAGGTAGCTGATGATTTCGAAATCGACCCGCTTGACCTGCGAAAGATCGATCTGTTCGACATGAACAAGTCTCAACAACTCCTTGACCGGCCGCGGCATTTCACGCCCGCTCTCGTAGCGCGATCCGCCGCTCTGGGTGACACCGATCTGGGTCCAGAACTGCTCCTGGTTCATGCCCAGACGCCGCCGGATTTCCCGGGGATTCAGCACTCGGTCGAAGAACTTCACTTCGCAAACTCCCGATTCGATTGATTTCTGCAGGCCAATGCTATACCAATGGCATATCGTTGCGCGAACTGCGGGGCAATGCAAGAGGGGCCGACGGGCGGCATCCCCCGCCGTACGAAATGCGACAAAAGCCGCCGGGCCGCACCGATTGGTTCGGATTCCGGGAAAAATGGCATATCACCTTCCCCCTCACCTCCGATGCATTCCCGGCGGAGACCCTCGGCCGGCTTGGTAAAATTCGCCAATGCCTCGCTTCGACCTGCACTGCCACTCGACCTGTTCCGACGGGCTGCTCTCGCCGGGCGACGTCGTCCGCCGGGCTGCGGGCCAGGGCGTCGACGTCCTCGCCCTGACCGACCACGACCAGCTTGCCGGGATCAACGAGGCACGCGAAGCTGCGCTCGAAGCGGGCATCACCCTGGTCGCCGGCGCAGAGCTCTCGGTGACTTGGGAGGGCGATACCGTCCACGTCGTGGGGCTCGGGATCGACCCCACGAACGAGGCGCTCGCCGGGCGCCTTGCCGGGGTCCGCAGCGGACGCGATCAGCGGGCGCGCAGGATCGGGGATTCGCTTGCCGCGGCGGGCGTTCCGGATGCGTTCGCGGGCGCCCGCGCGTATGCGGCCAGCGACGAGCTGATATCGCGAACGCACTTCGCGCGCCACCTCGTCGAATCGGGGCACGTGCGCGACATGAAAGACGCGTTTCGCCGCTACCTGACGCGCGGCAAGCCCGGTTACGTCGCACATGCCTGGCCCAGCCTCGGCGAGGCCGTAGGCTGGATCCGCGGCGCCGGCGGCCAGGCGGTCGTTGCGCATCCAGGGCGCTACAAGCTCACCGCCACCGGCATGCGCCGGCTCCTCGGCGAGTTTCGCGATCTGGGCGGCGAGGCGATCGAGGTCCTTTCGCCGTCGCACACCGCCGCGCAAGCCGCGGAGTTCGCCGCATCGGCACGGGCGTTCGGCCTCAAGGCATCCTGCGGCTCCGACTGGCATGGGCCGGGGGAAAGCCGCTGGGAGCTCGGCGGACTGCCTCCGATGATCGACACCGTCGACCCGGTCTGGGCTGACTGGTAGCCACGCCCTGCGCGGGCAGCACCCTCAACCGCCGGACTTCCTGCATGCCGGATCATCGTACCGTCTTTTTCATCTCCGATCGCACGGGCATCACCGCGGAGATGCTCGGCAACAGCCTGCTGACGCAGTTCGAGGACATCCGTTTCAGGCGGATCACGATTCCGTTCGTCGATTCGGCCGAAAAGGCGGATGAAGCGGTGAGGCAGGTGAATGCAACGGCAGCCGCCGAAGGACAGCGGCCCATCGTCGTCAGCTCGGTCGTCGACGAGACGGCGAGCGCGATGATCCGGCGCGACGCGCAGGCGCTGACCCTCGACATGTTCCAGATCTTCATCCAGCCGCTCGAAGCCGAGCTCGGGGCCAAGAGCTCGCACGCGGCGGGACGCTCGCACGGCGTGGCCAACCGCCACGAGTATTTCGCCCGGATGGATGCGATCAATTTCGCACAGTCGCACGACGATGGGGCCATCACCCGCGACCTCGACAGGTCGCAGGTGATCCTCGTCGGCGTTTCCC
>DATGDG010000256.1:0-4849 GCA_035311025.1 Casimicrobiaceae bacterium | reverse complement strand
AGCGTCCGGCGGCAGGATTCTGGAGGGTCGTGCAGGTGTTGCGGGTCGTGCGCGTGCGTGCGATGCGCTGGTCCCGCACCTGCGGCAGGAACCGGCGGGCCAGTCCGCGCCCGGGAATCGTCGCTGCGGGCGCGATGTCCTTCAATGGTCTCAAGACGAACGCCCGCTCGTGCATGCGCGGATGCGGGAGCGTGAGCAGCGCAGCGTGCGCGCGACGGTGTTCGTATAGTAGCAAATCGAGATCCAGGGTCCGTGCCGAGTTCCGCGGCGTCGCCGCGTCGCGATGCCGGCCCGCCGCACGCTCGATTGCGGCGAGCCGGCCGAGCAGCGCGCGGGGCGCGAGCGTCGTGTCGACCGCAACGACTGCATTGACGTAGTCGGGCTGCGGCATGCCGCCGATCGGGGCGCTCACGTAGCTGGGCGATCGCGCCGCGATTCGCACGCCGGGGAGGGCGGCGATGCGGCACAACGCGCGGGCGATCTGGCGCCTTGGATGCGCGAGGTTGCTGCCGAGCCCGATGTAGGCGCGCGCCACTGCCTGCGCTGTGCGTGCTACGCCCCGCCTTCGGGCGCGGGGCTCGCGTCGCTGGCGGGGCCGGCATCGCGCTTGCGGCCGCGGCCTCGCGGGCGGCGGCGCTTCTTCGGCGCCTCGTCGGGGCGGAGCATCGCCTCGCGCTCCGCTTGGTTTGCATCCTGGAAGCGCGTCCACCAGTCGACCAGCGACTGCGCCGCCTCGCCGCTCTCGCCGCGCAGCGCCAGGATATCGTAGGCGGCGCGAAAGCGCGGGTGTTCGAGCAGCCGGAAAGGCCGCGACCCGGCGCGCTGCTCGAAGCGCGGCTGCAGCGACCAGATCTCCTTGATCGTCGCCTCGAACCTGCGCGGGATCGCGATGCGCTCCGCCTGCGCAGAGAGCACCTTGTCCATCGCGTCGAACAGCGCCGGCAGCGGTCGCTCGCCGCGCTCCTTCGCGGCGTTCCAAGTGGCGAGCACCTCGTGCCACAGCAGCGTCGCGAACAGGAAGGCGGGGGACACGCCCTTGCCTTCGCGCACGCGGGCGTCGGTCCCGGCGAGCGCGGCGTCGATGAATTTCTGGCCGAAGGGCTGCTCGAGGATGACGTCAAGCAGCGGCAGCAGGCCGTGCGACAGGCCGTGCGCGCGCAGGCTCTTCAGCGTCTCGAGCGCGTGCCCGGACAGTAGCAGCTTCTGCATTTCGTCGAACAGCCGCGCCGGCGGGACGTTCTGCATCAGCGAAGCGAGACGCGGGATCGGCTCCGCGGTCCGGCTCTCGATCGTGAGCGAGAGCTTCGCAGCCAGTCGCACCGCACGCAGCATCCGCACCGGATCCTCGCGATACCGCGTCACCGGCGGGCCGATGAGCTTCAGCCGCCGGGCGCGGGTGTCGACGAAGCCGCCGACGTAATCCCAGATCGACTCGGTGGCCGGATCGAAGTAGAGCGCATTGATCGTGAAGTCACGCCGCACCGCGTCCTCGGCCTGCGAGCCGTAGACGTTGTCGGACAGCAGTCGCCCGTGCTCGTCGGTGGCGTCGCCGTCGGTCTGCGCGGCGCGGAACGTCGAAACCTCGATCACCTCGTTCCCGAGGTGGACGTGCACGAGCCTGAATCGCCTTCCGATGATGAACGCGCGGCGGAACAGGGGCTTGACCTGCTCGGGCGTCGCATCGGTCGCGATGTCGAAATCCTTGGGCTCGATGCCGAGCAGGAGGTCGCGCACTGCGCCGCCGACGATGAAGGCCTTGAACCCGGCTTCCTGCAGCTTGCGCGTGACGTTCTGGGCGGCGTTCGACAGATGCTCGCGCCGGACCTGGTGGCGGTCCGGGCCGTAGACGCGCGGATCGCGCGCACGCCGGCCGGGGAGCAGGCGGGCGAGCAGGCGGCGGATCATTGACGGGGTAGGAAGGAAGCGTTGCCGGCGATGCCGGCGACGGGCGCCGGGAACCGGCAGGTCGGCGCGGATTCTAGCAGAGTGCCCGCGGCGGGCGCTCGTCGGTGACGCGCCACGCGCCCGGGGCGAGGCCGTCGATCGTCCATGGCCCGACCGACCATCGGATCAGGCGCAGCGTCGGCAGTCCGACGGCCGCGGTCATTCGCCGCACCTGCCGGTTCCTGCCCTCGGTGATCGTCAGCGCGAGCCACGCCGTCGGAATGGCGAGGCGCACCCGGATCGGGGGCGTCCGCGGCCACAGGCCGGGCGGCTCGCCGCTCGCGCGCACGCTTGCCGGCCGGGTCCTGAAGCTGCGAAGGTCCACGCCTTTGCGCAGGGTGTCCAGCTGCTGGCGGGTCGGCGTGCCTTCGACCTGGACCCAGTAGGTCTTGGGAAGCTTGAACCGCGGATCGGCGATCCGCGCCTGCAGGGCGCCGTCGTCGGTCAGGACCACCAACCCCTCGCTGTCGCTGTCGAGGCGCCCGGCGGGATAGACGTCGGGGATGTCGACCAGGTCCTTCAGCGTGCGGCGCGTGCCGTCGCCGCTGAACTGGCAGAGCACACCGTAGGGCTTGTTGAGCAGGATGACCACGGTTGGGGAGCTGCCGCCCCCTGAATTCGTGATTGCAGCCGGACGTGGGGCGATTGGCGATCCGAGACCGATTCGCGGATAATTGAGGGTTTCGCGGCGCCGCACCCGCGCATCCTGCCGGGTACCGCTTCCGATGTCTTCCCAGGAGACGCAATGTACCAACACGTGACCGTGCCGGCCGGCGGCGCCAAGATCACCGTCAAGCCCGACTTCAGCCTCGTCGTTCCCGACCACCCGATCATCCCGTACATCGAGGGGGACGGCACCGGCCTCGACATCACGCCGGTGATGATCAAGGTCGTCGATGCGGCAGTCGCCAAGGCCTACGGCGGCAAGCGCAGGATCCACTGGATGGAGATCTACGCCGGCGAGAAGTCGACCAAGATCTACGGTCCCGACGTGTGGCTGCCCGACGAGACGTTGTCGGTGCTGAAGGAATACGTGGTTTCGATCAAGGGGCCGCTGACCACCCCGGTCGGCGGCGGCATCCGCTCGCTCAACGTCGCGCTCCGCCAGCAGCTCGACCTCTACGTCTGCCTGCGCCCGGTGCGCTGGTTCAAGGGCGTTCCCTCGCCGGTCAAGGAGCCCGAGAAGATCGACATGGTGATCTTCCGCGAGAATGCCGAGGACATCTACGCAGGCATCGAGTGGCCCGCCGAATCGCAGGAGGCGAAAAAGGTCATCGACTTCCTGATCAAGGAAATGGGTGTCAAGAAGATCCGCTTCCCGGCGACGTCGGGCATCGGCATCAAGCCCGTTTCCCGGGAGGGCACCGAGCGCCTGGTGCGCAAGGCGATCCAGTACGCGATCGACAACGACCGGCGCTCGATGACGCTGGTGCACAAGGGCAACATCCAGAAATTCACCGAAGGCGCGTTCCGCGACTGGGGCTACGCGCTGGCGCAGCGCGAATTCGGCGCGAAGGAGGTCGACGGCGGGCCGTGGTGCTCATTCAAGAACCCGAAGACCGGCCGCGAGATCATCGTCAAGGACGTCATCACCGACGCGTTTCTGCAGCAGATCCTGCTGCGGCCGGCCGAGTACGACGTCATCGCCACGCTGAACCTCAACGGCGACTACATCTCCGACGCGCTCGCCGCGCAGGTCGGCGGCATCGGCATCGCGCCGGGCGCCAACATGTCGGACTCGGTCGCGCTGTTCGAGGCGACCCACGGGACCGCTCCGAAGTACGCCGGCAAGGATTACGTCAATCCCGGCTCCGAAATCCTGTCCGCCGAGATGATGCTGGTGCACATGGGCTGGCGCGAGGCCGCTGCGCTGATCACCTCCAGTCTCGAGAAGGCGATCGCCGACAAGGTCGTCACCTACGATTTCGCCCGTCTGATGCAGGGCGCGACGCAGGTCTCCTGCTCGGGCTTCGGCAAGGCGATGATCGAGCGGATGTAAGCTGGTTCCGGAGGCACGCTGGTGCCCCCGCCTTCGGCACAGGCCACGTGCCCTCGTGCCCCGGTCCGTGGCGCGGGCATTCCTTTCTGGGCCGCGCGGCACTCGTGCCCGGTTGGCCGGCACCGATGCCCGGTTGGCGGGCACCGACTCCCGGTTGGCGGGCACCGATGCCCGGGTGAGACCGGAATCGTGCAGGCGGCCGGCTGCGGAGGACCCGACCCTCGGTGTTTTCGGGCAAATCGTGCTCGAACATGGTGCCGGAACCCTTTGGGCCACGGCAGCGCCCATCGCGGGTCGTGGCCGCCACTCGCCGGCCCGAGACCGCGGTGCCCCGGCTTTTCCAGGCCGGTCCCGGCCGCTTTTGCGCATTTCGCCCGACGGGCGCCGGGCTCCCGCCCGTCCATCGGTCGTCCTCTTGAAAAATGTGTTGCAATCGTCAAACATGAACCCCAATTGGGTAGGACGGCAAGCGATGTCCAATCAGGAACAGCACGGCAGCGTCCTCGAAGTCGAGCGGACGCGAGTCAAGCCGCCGCCGCTCTACAAGGTAGTCCTGCTGAACGACGACTACACGCCGATGGACTTTGTCGTCGTCGTGCTCCAAACTGTGTTCAGCATGAGTCGCGAAAAGGCTACGCTGGTGATGCTCCAGGTCCATCGCGAAGGGATGGGCGTGTGCGGCACGTACACGCGCGAGGTGGCGGCGACCAAGGTCGAGCAGGTCATCAACCTCGCGCGCAAGCACCAGCATCCGCTGCAGTGCACGATGGAGGAGACTTGAGCGTTAATGGATCATGCGGCCCGTTTCGGGCCGCTCGCAGCGCCGGAAACCCTTCCGGACGGTGCGTTGAAGTCGAGGAAGCAAGATGATTGCCCAGGAACTCGAAGTCTCCCTCCACATGGCTT
>DATGDG010000255.1:0-6641 GCA_035311025.1 Casimicrobiaceae bacterium | reverse complement strand
AGGACGCCACCTCGGTGTTCGACTCGTCCGGTGTGTGCATTTTCACCACCTTCGCCTGGACCCTGGCCGACCTCCAACCCCAGCTCGCCGCGGCGTGCTCTGAGGAATTCACCGTCGACGAGCTCAGCCTGATCGGCGAGCGCATCTGGAACATGGAGCGCGACTTCAACAACCGCGCGGGCTTCACCCAGAAGGACGACACCCTGCCGAAACGGTTGCTCACCGAGCCCGCCAAGACCGGCCCCGCCAAGGGACTGGTCAACGGCCTGGACAAGATGCTGCCCGAGTACTACCAGCTTCGCGGTTGGGACGAGACCGGACGGCTGAAACCGGAGACGCGGACACGCCTCGGCTTGTGAGGCGGCGCGGCCCGCCGCATCGCGCCGGTCCGGACACGGGCGGTTCCTTGCGAACCGCCCTTTTTGATGGCGGAGACCCCTATGAAGCACGTCATTCTCGGTAACGGTCCCGCGGGCGTCATTGCGGCGGAAACGATCCGGAAACATGCGGCCGCAGATTCGATCGTCCTGGTCGGCGACGAGCCCGAGCCGCCGTATTCGCGAATGGCCATTCCCTACCTCCTGATGGGTGGCATCGGCGAGGACGGGACCTATCTGCGCAAGGACAAGGACCACTTCGAGCGTCACCGCATCGAAATGCACGCAGGACGGGCGGTCGGAATCGATACGACGGCCCGCACGGTGCGGCTCGGCGATGGGGCCCAGCTCGCTTTCGACCGGCTGCTGATCGCGACCGGTTCAGTGCCAGTCCGCGCGCCGATCCGGGGCAGCGACCTGCCGGAGGTGAACCCCTGCTGGACGCTCGCCGACGCTCGCCGGATCATGGCGCTGGCCAAGCCCGGCGCGCGGGTGCTGCAGATGGGGGCCGGCTTCATCGGATGCATCATCATGGAAGCGCTGGCCGCACGCGGCGTGCAGCTCTCGGTCGTCGAGATGGGCGATCGCATGGTGCCGCGCATGATGGGCAAGGCGGCGGGCAGCATGATCCAGCGCTGGGTCGAGACCAAAGGGGTGAGCGTCTACACGTCGACGCGAGTGGAAGCCATCGAGCGCGACGCTCCGCTCAGCGTTCGGCTGTCCAACGGCAAGCATCTGGCGGTCGACCTGGTGATCTCCGCAACCGGAGTGCAGCCCAATATCGGGTTTCTCGAAGGCTCCGACATCACGTGCCTCCAGGGCGTGTTGACCGATGAACACATGCAGACCAGTGTGCCGGGCATATATGCGGCGGGAGACTGCGCGGAAGCGTTCGACGTGATCACGCGCAAGACGACCGTCAGTGCCATTCAGCCGAATGCCGCCGATCAAGCCTATTGCGCCGGGATGAACATGGCCGGGAAGCGCACCGTGTTGCGCGGCGTGACGCAGATCAACGTGCTCGATTCGCTGGGCTTGATCTCGACCTCGTTCGGCCAGTGGCAGGGGGTGGCGGGGGGCGAGCGCGTGGAACTCACGGACGAAGCGAATTTCCGACACATCCATCTGGAATTCGACGGCGACGTTCTGGTGGGCTCGAACGCGGTCGGCTTCACCGAGCACGTCGGCGTGCTCCGCGGACTGATCGAGTCGCGAGTCAAGCTGGGCACCTGGAAAGGTCGCCTGTTGCGCGATCCCCTGCGGCTTCCCGAGGCCTATCTCGCCAGTGCGCAGGCACAGCAGGCGTGGCGCGTGCGGGCTGCCTGAGCGGCCGCCGGACAGGGTGCGGCCGTGGAAATCACCCTCAAGCTTTTCGCCACGCTGGGCGACTACCTTCCGCACGAGCTCAACGGCAGGGTCCGGGTTCACAATGAGCTGCCGCTGGACGTGGCCGATGGAACGACCGTGCAGGCGGTGATCGACCAGATGCACCTGCCTCGGAAGATGACTCACCTGGTGCTGGTCAACGGCGTCTACATCCCGCCGCAGGGGCGCGCGACGCACCCGTTGCGGTCGGGAGACGCCCTGGCGGTGTGGCCCCCGATCGCGGGCGGATAGGAGCGCGTGGCGGACGCCTTTCGGCTGAATCGCGACATGGCGTGCACGCGCGCCGAGCTCATGCGCTGGCTGCCTGGCGCGATCCGGACGGCCTCATTCAGGGTCGACGGCGACGTGGTGACGGTCATGACCCAAGGCGGGCGCGTGCAGATCGCCATGGAAGAGAAGCCGCCGCGGCACATCGGATCGATGGCGCTGCCCGTGCTGGGCGTCACTTTCTGCTTCCGCGGCCTGGACGAACCGGCACGCAACGAATTTCTCGCCTACTTCGACCTGTACACGCGACGCGGTGGCGGCTAGTGAAGGCAGCCCCGCCCGCCAGACGGCTCGTTCATGCCATCGCCGCAAGAGTCTTGCGGAATCGCGCCAGCGACAGGGCAAACAGCGTTGCCCCGATCGCGGCAATGGCGATGAACTGCGGCCAGACCACCGCAAGACCTGCGCCCCGGAACAGGACCGCCTGCGCAAGCGCAACGAAGTGCGTCGTCGGCGCCGCCAGCATGACCAGCTGCACGAGCTGCGGCATGCTCTCGCGCGGCGTCATCGCGCCCGAGAGATTCTCCAGGGGCAGCAGCACCAGCAGCAGCAGCAGGCCGAACTGCGGCATCGAGCGCGCGATCGTGGCGAGGAAGATGCCCATCGACGCCGTCGCGAACAGATGCAGCGCTGCGCCTGCCAGGAACAGCGCAACCGATCCTTCGATCGGGACCGACAGCAGCCACTGGACGACGAAGGTCAGCGAAAGCCCCGCGGCGACGAGCACCACCACGGTCATCGCCCACACCTTGGCGGCCATGATCTCGAACGGCGTCACCGGCATGGCCAGCAGATGCTCGACGGTTCCGTGCTCGCGCTCGCGGATCAGCGCGGCGCCGGTGAGCACGATCGACAGCATCGTGATGTTGTTGACGACCTCCATCACCGAGCCGAACCAGCTTTTGTTCAGCTCGGGATTGAAGCGCACCCGCAAGGCCAGGTCGACTGCAGGTATCGATGCTGCCCGGTTGCCCGCGACGAAGGCGTCCACCTCGCCGGTGATGATTGCCTGGACGTAGGCGCTGCCGGTGAAGGCCTGGCTCATCCGCGTCGCGTCGACGTTGAGCTGAACCACGGGGCTGCGCCCGGCCAGCACGTCACGCTGGAACCCGGGCGGGATGTCGATGGCGAAGGTGTCGAGTCCCTCGTCCATGCGCGAATCCATCTCGGCATGCGTGATCAGCCGAGGCGGAAGGAAGTGCGGGGGATAGAAAGCGTCGACGATACGAATGGAAAGCGGCGAATGATCCTCGTCGACGATGGCGATGGGCGCCTTGTGCAGCGTTTCTGGCATTGCCGTCGCGGCGGTGTAGATCGCGGCGGTGAAGGCGTAGACGATCAGCACGACCATCATCGGGTCCCGCAGCAGGCTGCGAAACTCCTTGACGCCGAGATGGAGCACATTGGCTGCGCGCACGTCAGTTCCGAAAGGCCGCCCTGGGGAGCCGACCCGCCCCCTCGGATGGGGCCAGCGAGCAAAGCGAGCGTGGGGGTCGTTTCATCCTAGCGCTCCTGCTTCCGGAGCAGAACCACACCGAGGCCGACCAGCACGGGCACCGCAAGCAACAGGGGCACGAAGGACGCCTGGAGATCGGTGAACGTGAGGCCCTTGGAGAACGTGCCGCGCGCGATCGTCAGGTAGTGGGTCGTCGGGTAGATCCGCCCGATCAGTGCGCCGACGCCCTCCAGCGAGGAAACCGGATCGAGCAGACCCGAGAACTCGACGGCCGGCAGGATCGTGAGCAACGCGGTGCCGAACAGGGCTGCAACCTGGCTGCGCACGAACGCCGACATCACCAGCCCCCAGGCCGTGGCCGCCATCACGTAGAGCAGTGTGGCCGACGCGAGCGCAAGAAAGCTGCCTTTCACCGGTACGCCAAACAGGAAGACAGCCAGCGCCGTCAACAGCAGGAAGCTGACCATCGCGAGCACGACATAGGGAAGCTGCTTGCCGAGCAGGAACTCCAGGCGCGTCACCGGCGTGACGTAGAAATTGACGATGGACCCGAGCTCCTTTTCCCTGACCACCGACAGCGCGGTGAGGATCGCCGGGATCATCATCAGCAGCAGGGGAATCACCGCCGGCACCATTGCCGGAAGGCTCTTGACGTCCGGGTTGTAGCGAAAGCGCGTCTCGATGCCGAGCAGTCCGGCAGTCGCCGCCGCGCCGCCGGCTTCGCGCGCCCGGGTCGCGAGCCAATGCGCGTGCATGCCCTGCACGTAGCCGCGCAGCGTCTCGGCGCGGGTGGGCATCGCGCCGTCGATCCACGCGCCGATCTGCACGGGAGTACCCCGGGAAACGTCGCGCGCGAACCCGGGCGGGATCTCGATCGCAAGGCTCAGCTCGCCGGTCCGCATGCGCCGGTCCAGGTCCGCCGGGTCGCGGATCGGCGCGCGCTCGATGAAATAGCGCGAACCCGCAAGGTTGGACACATAGTCCCGGCTGAGCACGGTCTGGTCGCGGTCGAGCACCGCGAACGTGAGGTCCTCGACGTCCAGCGTGATGCCGTAGCCCAGCACCAGCATCAGGATCGCGCTGCCGAGAATCGCCAACGCCTGCCGGATTGGATCGCGACGCAGTTCCAGCGTCTCCCGCCGCGCATAGCTGAGCAACCGGCGCGGATCGAATCCGATTGTCCGCGGAGTTCGCCCGGCGCGCTGGCGCAGCTCTCCGGACGGGACCGCCGGCGCAGGAGCGTCAGGGACCGGCGCCGGCGACCCGCCTGTGCCGGCGACATCTTCGAGGTGACTGATGAACGCCTGCTCCAGGGTGGGCACCCGGCGCTGCTCGATGATCGCGGCCGGCGTGTCGCTCACCAGGACGCGGCCAGCGTGCATCAGCGAGATGCGGTCGCAGCGCTCGGCCTCGTTCATCAGGTGGGTCGAGATGAAGATGGTCACTTTCTGCCGGCGCGCCAGGTCGAGCATGATCCGCCAGAAGGCGTCCCGCGCGACGGGGTCCACGCCCGACGTCGGTTCGTCCAGGATGAGCATCTCCGGGGAGTGGATCATCGCGACCGCCAGCGACAGGCGTTGCCGCTGTCCCAGCGGAAGCGCGCCCGGCAGCTGGTCCATGACCCGATCGAGGCCGAAGGGCTGCGCCATCTCCGCGATGCGCTGACTTATCCTGTCCTCGGGGATGTCGAAGATCCGGGCGTGAAGGACCAGGTTCTGTCGCACGGTCAGTTCGCCGTACAGCGAGAACGACTGCGTCATGTAGCCGACCCGCTTGCGGGTGTCGAGGTCGTGCGGGTCCACCGGGTGGCCGAACAGCCACGCCTGCCCTTCGCTCGCCGGCAGCAGGCCGGTGAGCATCTTCATCGTGGTCGTCTTGCCGCAGCCATTCGATCCCAGGAAGCCGAAGATCTCGCCCCGCTCGATGCGAAAGCTGACGTGGTCCACGGCGGTGAAATCGCCGAAGCGCATCGTGAGGTCACGCGCCTCGATGGCCGCTTCGCCTCCGCCCTCAGGTTCGCGCGGCGGGATGGTCACCGGGCGATAGCCTTCGCGCTGCGCCGGCGGCAGCAGGGCGATGAAGGCCTCCTCGAGCGTGGCGCAGTGCGTGCGCTCGCGTAGGTCCCCAGGCGCGCCGGTGGCGAGGATGCGGCCCGCATTCATGACCACCAGCCAGTCGAAGCGCGCGGCCTCTTCCATGTAGGCCGTGGCGATCAGCACGCTCATGCCGGGCCGATGGGCGCGGATGCCGTCGACGAGTTCCCAGAACTGCCGCCGCGACAGCGGGTCGATACCCGTGGTCGGCTCGTCGAGAATCAGCAGGTCGGGATCGTGGATGAGCGCGCAGCACAGGCCGAGCTTCTGCTTCATGCCACCCGAGAGCTTGCTGACGCGGCGATCGGCAAAAGGCGCGAGCCCCGTGGCGGCGAGCAACCGGGCGATGCGCAACTCGCGCTCGCGGCGGGCGTGTCCGAACAGGCGCCCGAAGAAGTCGACGTTCTCGAACACCGACAGCGTCGGATACAGGTTCCTGCCCAGGCCCTGCGGCATGTACGCAATGCGCGGGCACACGACCCTGCGGTGCCGGGCACTCGCCATGTCGCCGCCCAGCACCTCGATCCTGCCTGCCTGGATCGCCCGGGCCCCCGCGATGAGCGAGAGCAGGCTCGACTTGCCCACCCCGTCAGGTCCGATCAATCCGACGGTGCCGCCTGCCGGGATCTGGATGCTCACGCCATCCACCGCCTGCGTCTTGCCGTAGCGAAGCGCAACGCCGTGCAGCACGGCGACCGGCGGCGCCACGACGCGCGACGCGTCGGCCGTCGGATCGCCCGGACTCATTCCGGCAGGTTCATCTGCAGGCGCGCGGGCCATTGCGCATCGGGATCGAGCCGCACGTAGGCGACACCGGGGAGGCCGGTCTTGACCTGCGCAATGTGCTTCTTGAGCAGGTCGGACGGAATCTGCGCGCGAATGCGGAACATCAGCTTCTCGCGCTCGCTCGCCGTCTCCACCGTCTTCGGGGTGAACTGCGCTTCGGAGGCAACGAAGGAAACGCGCGCGGGAATCACGTACTGCGGCGCCGCGTCGAGCACCAGCCGGACTTCGGAGCCCAGCGCGACCCGCCCCGCCGCTGCAGTGGGCAGGAAGAAGGTC
>DATGDG010000254.1:0-4803 GCA_035311025.1 Casimicrobiaceae bacterium | reverse complement strand
AAAGTTACCGTCACCCGTGCCCGGCTATCAACGGACGCCTTGGGCGCTCTTTGGACTAACGACAGTGGGTGTTCAGAGGGAAACCGGCGTGGGAATCGGACTTCGTCGGACTTTGCCGGACGTTGCTGGAAGCGAGACTGGCGGAGAGGGCGGGATTCGAACCCGCGTTAGGGGATTACCCTAAACACGCTTTCCAGGCGTGCGACTTAAACCGCTCATCCACCTCTCCGGTGATGCTGCGTAGTGGCCAGACGGATTTTACCGCGAATGCCCCGTCCCGCGACCGCGCTGGATGCCGGCCGCGATCCGACGCCCCTGCCCCTTTGCGCCTCGTCTAGATCACGAACGACGCAACCATCGCGACGACGGTGATCGCCATCAGCGAGGTCGCGAACCAGCCCAGCCGCTTCAGCCGACGCTTGATCACGAACGCCCCCATGATTTCGGGGCGCACCGCCATGCGCATCATCACGACCATGATCGGCACGGCGACGACGCCGTTGAGCACCGCCGACCAGATCAGGGCCTTGATCGGATCGACAGACGTGAAATCGATGCCCGCACCGAGCAGCGTGGCAAGGGTGATGATGCCGTAGAAGCCCTTGGCTTCCATCGGCTGCAGGCCGTGGCCGATTGGCCATTCCATCGCCTCGGCAACGGCGTAGGCGCCTGAACCCGCGAGGACGGGGACCGCAAGCAGTCCGGTGCCGACGATGCCCGCGGCGAACAGCAGGAACGCGAGATCGCCGGCGAGCGGACGCAGCGCCTGTGCCGCCTGGGCCGAGGTCTCGATGTTGGTGATCCCGGCATCGTGCAGCGTCACCGCGGTGGTCAGCATGATCGCGAAGGCGATCGCATTCGAGAATGCCATGCCGAGCCAGGTGTCGAACTTGATCCGCCGCAAGTGCTCGCGCGCTCCCTCAATCGCGTGGCGCAACGGCATCTCGCCCGCGACCATCCGCTGCTCCTCGACCTCCTGCGATGCCTGCCAGAAGAACAGGTAGGGACTGATCGTCGTGCCCAGGACGCCGACCAGCAGCATCAGGTATTCCCGCGTCAGCTTGACCGGCGGCACGATCGTCGCTGCCGCCAGCTGTCCCCACGGGATGCGCACGGTGAAGAGCACCGCGACATAGGCGAACAGGAACAGCGTCAGCCACTTCAGCAGCGGCGCGAGTCTCCGGTACGGGATGAAGAGCTGCATCAGCAGGACGAGGACGCCGAACATCAGCGCATAGCCATGCGAAGGTCCGCCGATGACCAGCTGCAGCGCTTCGCCCATCGCGCCGAGGTCGGCGGCGATGTTCAGCGTATTGGCGACCAGCAGCAGCGTGACGATGAAGACGAGCAGCGGCCGCGAGTAATGCTCCCGGATGTTGCGGGCGATGCCGTGACCGGTGACGCGGCCGATCCGCGCGCTCACGACCTGGATGCCGACCATCAGCGGTGTCGTCAGCAGCACGCTCCACAGCATCCCGAGTCCGAACTGGGCCCCGGCCTGCGAGTAGGTCGCAATGCCGCTCGGATCGTCGTCTGCGGCGCCGGTGATGAGACCCGGGCCGAGGCGCTCGAAAAAGCGATGGGCGCGCTGGATCATGGGAGGACCCCATGACCGATCGGCGGGCCTGGCTCGGGCCGTCTACGCTCCGGGGCGCCGGAGTATAGCAGCGGCGCGCCCGCTTTTGGGCGAAAGGACTGGATTGTTACCGGGGTGTTACGCCTGCCGGTCGATCGTGCAGTCGACCACCGTCAGCGCCGTCATGTTGACGATCCTGCGCACGGTCGCCGACGGGGTCAGGATGTGCACCGGCTTGGCCACCCCCAGCAGCATCGGCCCCAGGGTCACGCCCGCGCCGGAGGCCACCTTCAGGAGGTTGAACGAGATGTTCGCGGCATCGAGCGTGGGCATGATCAGCAGGTTCGCCTCGCCCGCCAGGCGGGAATTCGGGAACACCGCCTGGCGCACCGATTCGTTCAGCGCGGCATCACCGTGCATCTCGCCGTCGATCTCGAGCTCGGGCGCCCGTTCGTTGATCAGCGCCAGCGCGTCGCGCATCTTCCTCGCCGACGGGTGATCGCTGGTGCCGAACGACGAGTGCGACAGCAGGGCGGCCTTGGGCGTGATGCCGAAGCGGCGGATCTCGGCCGCGCAGAGGATTGCGATCTCGGCGAGCTGCTCGGCAGTGGGGTCGGGATTGACGTAGGTGTCGGCGATGAACACGGTCCTCCCGGGCATCAGCACGGCGTTCATTGCCGCGTAGGTTCTGACGCCCTTGCGCAGGCCGATCACCTGGTCGATGTAATGGCGGTGCAGCGCATGCGTGCCGAAGGTGCCGCACAGCATGCCGTCGGCGTCGCCCTGATGGATCATCATCGCGCCGATCAGCGTCAGGCGCCTGCGCATCTCGATCTGGGCGTACTGCTGCGACACACCCTTGCGCTGGGTGAGCCTGAAGTATTCGGTCCAGTAGCTGCGATAGCGCGGATCGGAGTCGGGGTTGATCGTCTGGAAATCGACATCGGGCTTGAGTCGCAGTCCGAATCGCTCGATGCGGCGCGCGAGCACCGCGGGCCGGCCCACGAGGATCGGCTGGGCAAGTCCCTCGTCGACGACGACCTGCACGGCGCGCAGCACGCGCTCGTCCTCGCCCTCGGCGTAGACGATCCGCTTGGGCGACTGCTTGGCCAAGGTGAAGATCGGCTTCATCAGCAGGCCCGAGTGGTAGACGAAGCTCGTGAGCCTGGCGCGGTAGGCGTCGAATTCCTCGATCGGCCGCGTCGCCACCCCGGAGTCCATCGCGGCCTTGGCCACGGCCGGCGCGATCATCACGATCAGACGCGGATCGAAGGGCCTTGGAATCAGGTAGTCGGGGCCGAAGCGCAGGTTCTCGTGCAGGTTGTACGCGGTCGCGACGATGTCCGACTGCTCGACAGTCGCGAGATCGGCGAGCGCGCGCACCGCGGCGAGCTTCATCGCCTCGTTGATGGTCGTCGCGCCGACGTCGAGCGCGCCGCGGAAGATGAACGGAAAGCACAGCACGTTGTTGACCTGGTTCGGGAAATCCGAACGTCCGGTCGCGATGATCGCGTCGGGCCGCGCGGCCTTCGCGACGTCGGGCATGATCTCGGGCTCGGGGTTGGCGAGCGCCAGGATCAGCGGCCTTTCGGCCATCATCGGCAGCCACTCGGGCTTCAGCACCTTACCTGCCGAGAGACCGAGGAAGACGTCGGCGCCGGGGAGGATCTCGGCGAGCGTGCGCGCGCCGGTCGGCTGCGCGTAGCGCGCCTTGTTGTCGTCCATCTCCTCGGTGCGCCCCTGCCAGACGACGCCCTTGACGTCCGACACGAAGATGTTCTCGCGGCGCAGGCCGAGCTCGACCAAGAGGTCGAGACAGGCGAGCGCCGCGGCGCCCGCGCCCGAGCAGACCAGCTTGACGTCCGCGAAGTCCTTTCCGACGACGCGGAGTCCGTTCAGCACCGCAGCGCCGACGATGATCGCCGTGCCGTGCTGGTCGTCATGAAAGACGGGGATCTTCATCCGCTCGCGGCACTTGCGCTCGATGTAGAAGCACTCCGGAGCCTTGATGTCCTCGAGGTTGATACCGCCGAACGTCGGCTCGAGGGCGCAGATCATGTCGACGAGCTTGTCGGGGTCGCGCTCGGCCAGTTCGATGTCGAAGCAGTCGAGTCCGGCGAACTTCTTGAACAGGACCGCCTTGCCTTCCATCACCGGCTTGGCGGCGAGCGGGCCGATCTGCCCCAGCCCCAGCACCGCCGTTCCGTTGGTGACGACGCCGACCAGGTTGCCGCGGGCGGTCAGCGTCGACACCTCGCGCGGATCGCGGACGATTTCCTCGCAGGCAGCGGCCACGCCGGGTGAATACGCGAGCGCCAGATCGCGCTGGTTGGTGAGCTGCTTGGTCGGCAGCAGGGCGATCTTTCCTGCCGGAGCGCGGCGATGGTAGGCGAGCGCGTCGTCGCGGATGTTGGTTTCCTGATCGGCCATGACGGGCGCTCCGGTCTCGGTTGGCGTTGCGAGGGAGAATCATAACGCCACCGCGAGATCCGGCATGTCGGGGGACGATGCAGCAGCACGGCCACGACGCCCCGCGGCTCGCCGCTATAATGCGGGGCGCCGACGGTTCTCGGCGGAATGCCTCCCCCCTCCATGCCCATCGCCCCGCTGTTCTGGATTGTCGCCGTGCTGCTCGTCGCCGGGGTACTCGCCGCCATCGTGTGGCCGCTGCTGCGCCATGCGGCCGGGGACCGGAGCGGCGGCGAAGCAAGCGCGGCGACGTCGGTGTACCGCGACCAGAAACGCCAGCTCGACGAGGAATTCGCTGCCGGCGCGATCGGTACCGAGGAACGCGATGCGGCGATCGAGGAACTCGCCGCGCGCCTTTCCGCCGAGCTCGACACGACGCCTATACCTTCCGAGAAAACCGAGCCCGCGGCATCGTCGCGTGCGCGCCTCGTCTGGGCCCTCGTGCTGGTCTTCACGCTGCCGGCGGCGGCAGGCCTGCTCTATGTGATGCTTGGAAACCCGGGTGCGCTGCAGCCCGGGGCGGGCGCAGCGGAAGCGCAGGCGCCAACGTCCCCTGCGCAGGTCGACGCTATGGTCGAAAAGCTCGCCGCACGGATGAAGTCGAACCCGGACGATCCGAACGGCTGGGTATTGCTCGGTCGCTCCTATGCGGTGCTCGGGCGCTTTCAGGAATCCGCCGACGCCTATCGCCGTGCCGCCGCGCTCTCGCCGCCGGACGCCGGGGTCCTCGCCGACTGGGCCGATTCCCTCGCGATGGC
>DATGDG010000253.1:0-9047 GCA_035311025.1 Casimicrobiaceae bacterium | reverse complement strand
AGCCGGAACACGTTGGCGATGACCAGACCGAGAATCAGCGCGACTAGCGGGGGCTCGAGATTGAATCTCGCCGCGTTCGCCCAGCCGGCGATCGCGAACATCACGATCGACAGCACGTACAGGAAGATGAACGCTGGAATGAACTGCCCCGGCGACGCGCCCATGATGCCGGTGGTGACGCCGAACAGCACCAGCCAGAACAGGAACTGGTAGAGGTAGAGATTCGCATTCTGTGCGAAGTGCCCGGCCAGCTGGTCGAACGAGCTCCACTTGAGCCCGCCGGGATTGATGGCCAGCGCTTTCAGGACACCGCTGCCGCCGGCCTGGAACAGCAGGATGGCGACGACCATCAGGCCGAGGCCGAGCCACACCGCCCACCAGTCCTCCTTCAGGTACAGCTCCTTCCAGCCCATGGATTTGGGCCGTGCCCCCTCACCGCTTTCGTTCCACGCCTCCTGAGTCGTTGCCATGACGCTGAGTCCTCCTCCCGTTGTCGTAGCGAATCAGCATTCCTGCAGCCATGGTCGAAGCATTGACACCCGGGCGAGACCTCCGAAGGCCGTTGCACGGATGCGCAGGCGAGCCATGCCCGCGTGCGAGGCGATCATACGCCGGAACTTTCTCGCGGTGCGATCGATCGGACTGCGAGCAGTGTTCTCGCATGTTGCACTGCGAAAACCCGCCGCTGACGCCTGCCAGCGCGCGTCGCCCGGGACGGGTATCATGGATTTTGGTGCCGCGGGGCCCGCCTCCGCGGTCGTGCGCGTTCAGCCTGGAGAACCGGTCATGGCGAAGAAAGCCGCAAGCGAGGGTGTGTACCGCGTCATTGATGTCATCGGCACCAGCACGACATCGTGGGAGGACGCGGCGAAGCACGCGGTGACCACGGCGAGCAAATCGCTGCGCGACCTGCGCGTCGCCGAGATCACCAAGCTCGACATGAAGATCGAAGGCGGGAAGGTCGTCGCCTATCGCGCGCGCGTGCAGCTGTCGTTCAAGTACGAGGAATGACGCCCCCGCTGCGGCGCCGCTAGTTCGCGGCGATCAGCGCTTCGATCTCGGCGAAGGTGCGCGCGATGTCGTGGATCTGCTGCTGGGGGATGCCGAGGCGCCGGCCGATCTGAGTCAGGGAAATGATCCCGCAGATCGTCTGCGGTCCTGAACCTTCGCTTCCGAGGCTCTCGGCCACCAGCGCGTGCTGCCGGCCGGAGAATTTGAGCGTGGCGACGACATCGCCGACGCGGGCGCCTTCGAGATCGCGAAGATCGAGGACTTCCAGGCGATCCGCGGGCGTCATGATGTCGCGCACCGTCACCTCGTCGTAGCGGACGCCACGCGCTTGGGCGAACTGGATGGGGCGCTCGCCCAGGGTGTCCGTGGCGGTCACGATGCCCAGGAGGTCACGGGCATCGTCGGTCACGAACAGGGCGCGAACGCTGCGGGCGATCATCACCCGGTTCGCTTCGGCGATCGACGCGCCGGTGCCGATCGTCAGGGCGGTGACCTTGCGCAGGTCCGTCATCACCTCGACCGCCGGCGAGTCGAGTCGCAGCGGCGTGGTCGTTCCCGGAATGGGCAGGGCGTACCGGGTGCCTGCACCGGTCTTCGAGTTCCGCAGCGGGCTGAATTCCACGGCCCGCGCAGGGGAGGGCGGCGTGCCGCGGCTCGCGGCCGCGCCGGATTCATGGCTCGCCTGGAAGAACATCAGCTGCAGGAAATGGTCCTTCCGGGGCGCGTCGTGCGATGCAGGGTCCGCCGCGGCCTGAGAGGTGCCTTTGTCGTGGTGAGCGCCTGCTTTCGTGTTCATGTGCACCTCGGTCCAGGGGAGACGATCGGAAAGGCCGCCAGGCATCATATTAGACCGGAAGGGTCGCGTTTGTTCACTGCGGGCGATCGTCGAGGCGCCGACCTCGATTCGGATTGACGCCGGGTTGACAAAGCATCGGCCGCGATTGAGGCTATGATCTCGTGGAAAACAACACTATCTGCAGCCCTTTCTACCGGACCGGACCATCAGGGGAATCTCATGCGCATTTCGACGCTTCTGAGCACGCTTGCCGTCGCGGCCGTCGCCGCCCCCGCTTTTGCTGCTCCCGTGCTGATGTCGGCCGATTGGGGCAAGGATGCCTGCGCGGCGTGGAACGACGATCCGGTGCTGACCGGCAAGCTGGTCGAGAGTGGCTGGATGAAGAACGACAAGGGACGCGGCTTCAAGGTGATGCAGGTCTACCGCAGCGACTGCGGCGACAAGCCGACGGTCGAGATGCGGATATCGCTGAAGGACGGCAAGGCGATGTGCGTGTACGGCGGCGCCCCCGAGACCGCGACGCTCGACCCCGGCGCCGACTACGTGATGAAAGCCACGACCGCGCGCTGGCTCGAGATGGGCAAGGGCGAGTACGGCCCGATGGCGGCGATGATGTTCGGGCGCCTGGGCTTCGAGGGCCCGAAGCTCGAAGCGATGGGCAACATGGGGCCGTTCACGAACTTCCTGCTTCTGGTCGGCAAGGTGCAAAGCGACAGCGGTTCCTGCCCGGCGACGTGACCGGCGAGGGTCGCGGCCGTCAGAACTTGGTGCGGATGCCCACGGTGATTTCCTTGGGCAGGATCGAGACGAAGAAAGGCTCGTCGCGCTTCGTCGCGTAGTAGCCGAACGCGGTGCCGAGCGCCCAGCCCGCGAGCACGTCAGTCTGCCAGTGGCCCCAGGTCTTCATCCGCGCGATCCCGTCGTAGATCGGCAGCGCCTCGAGTGCCCAGACCCATGGGTACTCGGCGTGGTAATTGACGATGATCGGCGTGACGAAGCTCGCCTGCAGCGTGACCTCGCCGCTGGGAAAGCTCTGGCAGCAGCTGCCCTTGAACCATTCGTTCGGGTTGTCGGTCTGGGCGGGGCGTTCGCGGCCGAACGCGTACTTGGCGACCTGTGCCGTGATACCGCTCGCCACCGATGCGTCGATCGTCTGCCAGAGCGTTCGACCGAAGCGGTCGTCGGCCCCCAGCCACAGCGCGCCTCCTGCTTCGAAAGCGATGACGCCGACCTCGAGCGCTTTCTGGCTGTTTCGCGACCAGATTCCC
The DNA here is from genome assembly GCA_035311025.1 of Casimicrobiaceae bacterium. Taxonomy (GTDB): domain Bacteria; phylum Pseudomonadota; class Gammaproteobacteria; order Burkholderiales; family Casimicrobiaceae; genus VBCG01. Next base: position 5,972 of record DATGDG010000253.1, on the reverse strand, counting down.
GAATCGTCGTAGCCGATCCGGTGATCGAGGCCGGCCGACGCGGTCGTTGCGCCCAGGGCGAGCGCGGCGCAGGCGATCGAACCGGGAATGCGTGAAGCCCGGGGCCTTTGCATCGTTGCTTCCTCCGCGGCGGATGGCAAAAAGCCTAGTCCTTCCGTGATGGCGGCGCAATGCGGGGTGGCGGTGTAGGCTTTCGCGATGGGCACCGTCACGATCCGGTGGCTGTGGGCGGGCTTGCTGTGCGCGGGCGTCGCCCACGCTGCCGCCCCGCTGCGCATTCCGACGACACCGATCGAGCATCTGATCGTCGTCGTCGGCGAAAACCTGAGCTTCGACAACCTGTTCGCGACCTACGAGCCACCGCCCGGAGAATCGGTCGCGAACCTGCTTTCGCGCGGCATCGTCGATCGGGAAGGGAACCCCGGGCCGAACTTCTCCGATGCCGCACAACGTCTCGCCGCAGCGACGGGTCGATACGCGGTCACGCCCAGGACGACCGCCGCCTATGCGAGCTTGCCGCTGCCGGGCACGACCTATGCGAGGGGCCTGCCGCGAAATGCGCCGGATGCGCGCTTCCCGGACGATTTGCCGAACGGGCCTTTCCGCATCACGCGCTACGTACCCTACCCGGCGCCGGTCGGCGATCCGGTGCACCGCTTCTTCCAGATGTGGCAGCAGTTCGACGGCGGCCGGCGCGATCTGTTCACCTGGGTCGCGACCACCTCGGGGTTCGACGCGCGTGTGCGCGGCGATCCGGCGTCGGGAACCAATCAGGGCGGGCTCGCGATGGGGTTCTACGGCATGGCCAACGGCGACGCACCATACTTCCGCAAACTCGCGCTCAGCTACGCGATTGCGGACAACTATCACCAGCCGATCATGGGTGGCACGGGCGCCAACTACCTCGCGCTGGCGACGGGCGATGCGGGTGTCTATCTCGACGATGGGCGGATTGCCGCACCCCCGGCGAGCCAGATCGAGGATCCGGATCCCTCGCCCGGCACCGACAACTGGTATCGGCGCGGCGGCGCCTACACCGGATGCGCCGATCCGGCGCAGCCCGGCGTCCGGGCGATCCACGACTACCTCGCGAGCCTTCCGTACCGGCCGTGGAACGCGGGCAACTGCGCGCCCGGCGCGTACTACCTGATCAACAACCGGAGTCCCGCCTATCGCCACGACGGCACGCTGCGGCCGCACGGATCGCCGGGCAGCACGCTGCCGCCACAGACGGCGCCGAACGTGGCGACGATGCTCGCGGCCGCCGGCGTGTCGTGGAAATGGTACAGCGGCGGTCGCACCCCGACTGGAATCGATCCGCATCGCTACTGCTCGATCTGCGACCCGCTGGTGCACTCGTCGGCGGTGATGACGAGTGATCTGCGCCACAACCTGCAGGGCCTCGATGCGCTCTTTGGCGACCTCGCCGATGCCAGGCGCTTTCCGGCGGTGTCGTTCGTCGTGCCGCCCAATGCCGAGTCCGGGCACCCCGCCTATTCGACGGTGGCCGCGTTCGAGCGTTTCGTCGAGGACCTCGTGACCCGCGTGCAGGCCAACCCGGCGCTGTGGTCGAAGACGGCGATCCTGATCACCACCGACGAGAGCGGCGGCTATTACGACAGCGGCTACGTCCAGATCCTCGATTTCTTCGGCGATGGGACGCGCATCCCGCTGCTGGCCGTGTCACCGTTCGCGCGGAAGGGGCGCGTCGACCATACGTATTACGACCACGCATCGATACTCAAATTCATCGAGCGCAACTGGCGGCTCTCGCCATTGTCGCCGCGCAGCCGCGACAATCTGCCGAACCCGGTGATGGCAGGGCCGGACCCCTACGTGCCGGCGAATCGACCGGCGATCGGCGACCTGACGGGGCTGTTCGCCTTCTGACCGTTCCGACGGGCGCGCGAAGGGTCAGCGTCCCTGTTCCACGTGCTCCCACGCCGACTTGCCGTGGTGATGCAGCCTGAAATAGTGGTCGCGCAGCGTCGCAAGTTCATTGGCGACGACCAGCGGGAAGCCCTGGCGGCCGCCGCGGCGATCGATCATCAGTTCGTCGAGCAGGCGCTCGCAACGCGGCGGATCCTTCCACAGGCCGCACAGCCGATTGGCGAGCCGCGGATAGCGCAGGGCCAACTGGGCAGGCCTCGCCGACTCGGGCAGGGCCGCCATCCACGCGGCCGCGGCTTCGGACAGCGGTTCCGGCTCGCTCCTGCTGCGTTTCTCTGCCCAGTTCTCGGTCTGGCGCTTGACCTGATACCCCGCGGGACCGCTTTCGTCGAGGGCCTTGCGGGCGTCGTTCAGCGAGACCTTCTCGAACTCGAACGCCCCTGAATCGTTGGAATCACGGGAACCTGACATGTACGCCCCCTTGTCGGAATCTGCAGATTATCCTACGCCCGGCTGAATCAAAAAAAAGGCCGGGCAGACGCCCGGCCTTTTCGATCCAGCGAATTCAGTGCATCAGGCCGCTTGGATGTTCGACGCCTGCTTTCCCTTCGGGCCCTGCGTGACTTCGAAGCTGACCTTCTGCCCTTCCTTCAGCGTCTTGAAGCCCTGCATGTTGATCGCCGAGAAGTGCGCGAACAGGTCCTCGCCACCACCATCGGGGGTAATGAAGCCAAAGCCCTTCGCGTCATTGAACCACTTCACAGTTCCGGTTGCCATTTCTGTTAATTCCTCAAGTACGAGAGATAAACGGGACGTTGCCCGGGCGATGTTTCGATCTCAAGGAAAGTACGGCGGTCGAACGACTGCGTGGCGGTCGTACAGAGCGTGCCTTTACTGCTTGGAACAAAACACGGCGCGGACTATACGGTACTTTTTGCAAAAAATCGATAGTTTTGTTGTGGGGGGCAAACCGGATGTCCCCGAAAACCCGCCTCCGGCGCGGGTTCCGGGCCCCGGCGGGGCGCCGGGCCGATGCCGTCAGGATGCGATTTCCCTTCGTACCAGGGCCGCGCCGGCGCCCAGCGCCCGGAGCTTGGCGCGGGCCAGATCGCGGGGCAGCGGCACCATGCCGCAATTGGTGCAGGGCAGCAAGCGGTCGGCCGGCACGAAGCGCAGTGCCGAGCGGATGACGGCGGCCACCTCCTCGGGCGTCTCCGCCTTGTCCGAGGCGACGTCGATGGCGCCGACCAGGACGTCCTTGCCTTCCAGCAGAGCGATCAGGTCGATCGGGACTCTGGAATTGGCGCACTCGAGGGACACCTGGCGGATCTTCGACGCTGCCAGCAGCGGGAACGTCTGCTCGTACTGGCGCCATTCGCTGCCGAGGGTCTTCTTCCAGTCGTTGTTGGCCTTGATGCCGTAGCCGTAGCAGATGTGCACCGCCGTGGTGCAGGCCAGTCCCTCCGCCGCCTGTTCCAGCGTCCCGATCCCCCAGTCGCGCACCTCGTCGAAATAGACGTTGAAGGCGGGTTCGTCGAACTGGATGACGTCGACCCCCGCTGCCGCGATGGCGCGCGCTTCCTCGTTCAGGATCTCGGCGAACGCCCAGGCGAGCTTCTCCCGGCTGCCGTAGTGGGCGTCGTGCAGGGTGTCGACCATGGTCATCGGGCCGGGCAGCGTGTACTTGACGCGATGCGTGGTCTCCGACCGCAGGAACGCCGCATCGTCGACGTAGATTGGGTGGCGCCGCGCCACCGGGCCGACGACCACCGGCACCTGGGCGTCGTAGCGGTTGCGGATGCGCACGGTGCGCTTGTGCTCGAAGTCGACGCCGTCGAGGCCCTCGATGAAGGTCGTGACGAAGTGGCGCCGGGTCTGCTCGCCGTCGGTGACGATGTCGATCCCCGCCCGCTCCTGGTCGCGCAGGGCGAGGCGGACCGCATCGCGCTTGCCTTCCTCGAGGGCGGTGCCTTCGAGCTTCCACGGCGCCCACAGCGATTCGGGCTCGGCCAGCCACGAAGGCTTCGGAAGGCTGCCGGCGATCGTGGTCTGCAACAGGGGGTTCGTCTTCATCGTGAGCGGGGCCGTCGGAGGTTTGCGCGCGGCCCCATTCTAGCCCGCGGGGCAAATCGGCCTGACCGCTTGACCAATCCACGCGCGACCGCGTACCTTGTCGTCGACGCGCCCCGACCACGGGCATCGATCGATGCCGTTCTCCGGGCGCCGCGCCATGCCCCGCGTCCTCTTCGCCGACTACGACTTCCCCGACATCGAGCTCGAGCGCGGCATCTTCGCCGCCGCAGGCCTCGAAGTCGTCACTGCGCAATGCCGCACGGAGGCCGACGTGGTCGATGCGGCGAAGGATTGCCGGGCGATCCTGCTGCAATATGCGCCGATCACGGCGGGCGCGATCGCGGCGCTCCCGGCGCTTTCCGTCGTCAGCCGGATCGGTGCGGGTTTCGACACGGTGGACACGGCGGCCTGCGAAGCGCATGGCGTGTGGGTCGCCAATTCGCCGGACTACGGTGTGGGCGAGGTGGCGACGCACGCGCTGGCACTCGCGCTCGCGTCGCTGCGCAACGTCGTCCGCTATCACGACGACGTGCGGGCCGGGACCTGGCACTACCTGTCGCCGGGAACGATGCAGCGTCCGGCCGAGCTGGCGCTCGGAATCGTGGGCCTTGGCCGCATCGGCAAGCGGATGGCCCACGTGTCGCGCAACGTGTTCAAGCGCGTCGTCGCCTACGATCCGCTGTTGATCGACGGCGATTTTCCCGCCTACGTCGAGCGCGCCCGATCGCTGGGCGAGCTCGCTGCAGCGGCCGACGTCGTGTCGCTGCACACGCCGCTGGACGCGACGACGCGCGGCATGATCAACCGCGAGTTCTTCGCGGCGGCGCGACGCGGGTTGACGTTGGTCAATACCGCGCGAGGCGCGGTCGTCGATCTTCCGGATTTGCTGGGCGCGCTCGATGCTGGAATACTGCGTGGGGTCGGGCTCGACGTGCTGCCGGCCGAACCGGTTCCACGCGATTCGCCGTTGCTCACCGATCCGCGCGTCATCCTGACGCCGCACGCGGCGTTCTACTCGGTCGAGGCGGAACGCGAGCTCCGGCGCAAGGCGGCGCAGAACATCGTCACCTGGTTCCGCACCGGGCGGCCCGACTACCCGGTGGTGCGGGGCACGCGAAGGCCGTAGAGCGGCCGCGGGGGAGGGACGGCGCCGGGCGCCCGGGCGTCGTGCCGCGACATCAGAGCAGCGGCGCGGGGGAGAAGCGATGGCTGCGGTTACGATCACCGCCGTCCGCAAGTGGTTTGGTTCGACCCAGGTCATCCGCGGCGTCGACATCGAAATCGCCGACGGTGAATTCTGCGTGCTCGTCGGGCCTTCCGGCTGCGGCAAGTCGACGCTGCTGCGCATGATCGCCGGTCTCGAGGAGATCACCGAGGGCGAGGTCGCGACCGGGGGCAAGGTGGTCAATCGCATCCTGCCCAAGGAGCGCGACATCGCGATGGTGTTCCAGAACTACGCGCTCTATCCGCACATGACGGTGCGCGACAACATGTCGTTTTCGCTGAAGCTCGCGAAGCGCGGCCGCGACGACATCGAGAAGCGCGTCGCGCGCGCCGCCGAGATCCTCGCACTGTCGTCGTACCTCGACCGCTATCCGCGGCAGCTGTCGGGCGGGCAGCGCCAGCGCGTCGCCATGGGGCGCGCGATCGTCCGCGACCCGCAGGTGTTCCTGTTCGACGAGCCGCTGTCGAACCTCGACGCCAAGCTGCGCGTCGCCATGCGGGCCGAGATCAGCAAGCTGCATCGCCGCCTCGGAGCCACGATCATCTACGTCACGCACGACCAGGTCGAGGCGATGACGCTCGCCGATCGCATCGCGGTGCTCCGCGCCGGCGCCGTCGAGCAGGTGGGGACGCCGAGCGAGCTCTACGGCGCGCCCGCCAACCTGTTCGTCGCGCGCTTCCTCGGCACGCCCGAGATGAACACGCTGCCCGGGCGCGCAGCGGGCAAGGTGCTCGACGTCGCGGGCGCGACGGTCGCGCTCGACGGGCTGCCCGCGGGCGAGGTC
>DATGDG010000252.1:0-8063 GCA_035311025.1 Casimicrobiaceae bacterium | reverse complement strand
GTCGCGATCCACTACAACGCGAGCCTCAATCGTGCCGAGGAAGTGGCGGCGGACGTGCGCTTCGCCGGGGCGGAGGCGTTCATCGTCGGCGGCGACCTGCGGTCGTCGACCAAGGCGCGCGAGGTCGTCGCCGCGGCGGCGGGGCATTTCGGCGGCCTCGACATCCTGGTCAACAACGCAGGCGGGCTCGTTCAGCGCAGGCCGGTCACGGAAATCGACGACGCGTTCTTCGACGAGGTGATCAACCTGAACGTCCGGTCCCTGGTCGCCGCGAGCGCTGCGGCGGTGCCGCACATGCGCAGGGCCGGGCGCGGCAGCATCGTCAACGTCACGTCGATCGCTGCGCGCAACGGCGGCGGCGCAGGCTCGGTCATGTACGCGTCGGCGAAGGGTTTCGTGTCGACGTTCACCCGCGGACTCGCCAAGGAACTCGTGCGCGACGGCATCCGCGTCAACGCGGTGTCGCCCGGGGTCATCACGACGCCTTTCCACGAGCGCTACTCGACGCCTGCGATGCTCGAGGGCTTCCGCGCCTCGATCCCGATGGAGCGGCTGGGGACTGCGGACGAGTGTGCGGGGGCCTTTCTCTACCTCGCGTCCGATGCTCTGTCGGGGTTCGTTACCGGCCAGATCCTCGAGGTCAACGGCGGCCAGCTGATGCCGTAGCCATCCGGCGGCGGGTGGCGCAAACTCGGGGCAAGGACGCGCAGCACGATTGCGGCATGCGCGTCGTGTTCCGCGAGGTTCCGATGGCGACGTCCCCCGAATCCGCATCTCCCGCCGCGCGGCGCACGCGCGAGGCGCTGGTCGCGCTGGGAGCGGGCCTGCGCAAGCTGCACCGGGTGCTGGTCGAGGGCTCGCGCCGCGATTTCGAGCGGCAGCGCCATGCGATTCTGGGCGCAGGCGAATTGCTGAAGCTTCTTACCAGCGATCCCCACTTCGCGTGGTTGCGCGAGCTGTCGGAGCTGATCGTCGACCTGGACATCTTCCTCGATGTCGATCCGGTTCCCGGCGACGACGACGCGGCTGCAGTGCGCGCCGAGGTCGAGCGTCTGCTCGCGCCGCCGCCTGGCGCCGCGGTGGCGGCCACCACCGACGCGGCACCGGGTGCGGCGAACCCGGTTCCGCCGCCGGGAGGAGGCCCGGGCGAGGGGTTCGGCGCGCGCTACTGGCCTTGCGTGCACGACGACCCGCAGGTCGCGATTGCGCACGGCGAGGTGAAGCAGGCGCTCCGGCGGCTGCCCGATCCGCGCGACGTCGACGAGGCGGCGGTGCTGCACGCACGCCACCTCTTCCGCGAAGCCCGCCGCCACCGCAGCTGAGCGCAGCGCCCGCAGAACCCGGATTTCTGTTATTATTTAAGGCTTTCCGCGCGCCTTTCCGGTACGCGGGCGTCGACCATGGCGGACGACCGGCATCGATCCCGGGAGGCCGCAGACAACCCTCAAGGAGTCGCCAACAATGGCCACGATCGAATTCACCGCATTTGCCCGCAGCACCGAAGGACGCGGCGCGTCGCGCCGCATGCGCCGCAGCGGGAAAGCCCCCGGCATCGTCTATGGCGGGACCGCGAAGCCGCAGCCGATCGAGCTCGATCACAACGCGCTGTTCCACGCGCTGCGCAACGAAGCGTTCCACGCGTCGATCCTGTCGATGAAGCTCGACGGCGCAGCGACCCGCGTACTGCTGCGCGACGTGCAGATGCACCCGTTCCGCAACGAGGTGCTGCACGTCGATTTCCAGCGCATCGACGAGTCCAAGAAGATCCACATGAAGGTGCCGCTGCACTTCGTCAACGCCGAGGTGTCGCCTGCGGTCAAGGCCCAGGGCGCGATCGTCAGCCACGTGATGACCGAGCTCGACATCGCCTGCCTGCCGAAGGACCTCCCCGAGTTCATCGAGGTCGACCTGTCGTCCCTCGACACCGCGCATTCGCTGCACGTCTCGGGTGTCAAGCTTCCTGCCGGCGTGACCGCCGTCACGCACCGGACCGGCGATCCGGTCGTCGCCACCGCGGTCGTGCCGAAGGTCGCGGCCGAGGCCGAGGAGACCGCGGCCGCCCCCACGGTCGAGGCCGCCGCGGGGGCCGCCGAGGCCAAGCCGGCCGAAGCCAAGGGCGGCGAGAAGAAGGAAGCGGCCAAGGAAGAGAAGAAGAAGTAATCGCCCGTGTGCGCGTGTCCTGCCTTCGCGGTCCCGGTCAGGTGTCGGGCACCGCAGGCGGATGCCGGCCCGCCGAGCGCTGCTGCCGGCGGGCTTTTCGTTTGTGGCGCTGATCGATGAGTGTTCCGATCCGGCTGGTCGCGGGGCTGGGGAATCCGGGTCGCGGCTACGCGGCGACGCGGCACAATGCCGGATTCTGGTTCGCCGACGAACTCGCCGCGAGGCTGTCGGCGACGTTCTCGACGCAGCCGAAATTCGCTGCCGACGTGGCCCGCGCGGGCGCGCTGCGGATCTGCAAGCCGATGACGTTCATGAACGGCTCGGGGCGGGCGGTGGCCGCGATCGCGCGCTTCTACGGCATCGCGCCCGAAGAGATCCTCGTCGCCCACGACGAACTCGACCTCAAGCCGGGCGAGGTGAAGCTGAAGCAGGGCGGCGGCCACGCCGGGCACAACGGCCTGCGCGACATCAACGCGCAGCTGGGCAGCGCGGATTTCTGGCGGCTGCGACTGGGCATCGGGCATCCGCGGGAATCGCAGGCGCCCGAGCGCGAGGTCGTCGACTACGTGCTGAAGCCCCCGCTCGCGGAGGATCGCGACGCGATCGAATCGGCGATCCTGCGTGCCGTCGGTGCGTGGGCCGACATTGCCCGCGGGGACATGGAACGTGCAATGCTCGCATTGCACACGCGAGTGCGCGACCGAGGTGTCGCGCCGGACGGGACGGGGACATGAGCGTCAAATGCGGGATCGTCGGACTTCCCAATGTCGGGAAGTCGACGCTGTTCAATGCGCTGACCAGGGCGGGCATCGCCGCCGAGAACTACCCGTTCTGCACGATCGAGCCGAACGTCGGGATCGTCGAGGTGCCGGACCCGCGGCTTGCCGCGCTGGCGGCGATCGCCAAGCCGCAGAAGGTGATCCCGGCCACGGTCGAGTTCGTCGACATCGCCGGGCTCGTCGCGGGCGCATCGAAAGGCGAGGGGCTCGGCAACCAGTTCCTCGCCAACATCCGCGAGACCGACGCGATCGCGCACGTCGTCCGTTGCTTCGAGGACCCGAACGTCGTCCACGTCGGTGGCAGGGTCGACCCGCTGGCCGACGTCGAGACGATCAACACAGAGCTGGCACTGGCCGATCTCGCGACGGTCGACAAGCAGATCGCCAAGGTCGAGAAGCTCGCCCGGGCGGGCGGCGACAAGGAGGCGCAGCGCCTCCACGCCGTGCTCGCCAAGGTCCGGGCCGCGCTGAACGAGGCGAAACCCGCGCGCACCGTCGAGCTCTACGACGAGGAGCGCGCGCTGCTGAAGCCGTATTTCCTGCTGACGATGAAGCCGACGCTCTACGTCGCGAACGTCGCCGAGCACGGCTTCGAAGGCAATCCGATGCTCGAGCAGCTCGAGCGGCACGCCCGGACCGAGAACGCGCCGGTGGTCGCGATCTGCGCTTCGATGGAGGCGCAGATCGTCGACCTCGACGCCGAGGACAAGCAGATGTTCCTCGCCGACATGGGCATGACCGAGCCGGGCCTCGACCGCCTGATCCGCGCCGGATACGATCTGCTGGGCCTGCACACGTACTTCACTGCGGGCGAGAAGGAAGTCCGCGCGTGGACGATTGCGAAGGGCGCGACGGCGCCGCAGGCGGCGGGGGTCATCCACACCGATTTCGAGCACGGATTCATCCGGGCCGAGGTCATCGCCTACGCCGACTACGTCGCGCTCAAGGGCGAGCAGGGCGCGAAGGAAGCGGGCAAGATGCGCCTGGAAGGCAAGGACTACATCGTGCGTGACGGCGACGTCATGCACTTCCGCTTCAACGTCTGACAGCGGCCGCGGGCCGTGCTGAGGCTCCCGATGCGCAAAGCCGTCCGGTACCCCGCCTGCTGGCTCGCGATCGCCGTCGCGACGCTGCTGGCCGCCTGCGCGACGCTGGTGCCGAGCCACCCGCCGCGGATCGAAGTCGTCGGCGTGAGCCTCGATCGAGTGGTCGGTGCGGACGCCTTCTTCAGCGTCGCCGTGACGGTGTCGAATCCGAACGAGCGCGACATCGTCATCGACGCCCTCGACGGGACGCTGTCGATCGAGGGGCAGGTGGTCGCGAAAGGCCAGCTGACGGCCCCCGTCCGGGTGCCCGCGCACGGCAGCGCGGACGCGGAATTCGCGGCGCGCGCCGGCATGGATTCGGTGCTGCTCGCCGTCGCGAAAGCGATGCAGCGGGGCGCGGCAGCGGCGTCCGGCGGCCCGCCCGCGCTCCATTTCGCACTGGAAGGACGCGCGAAGGTCGCCGGCGGGGCGAGCGTCCCTTTCTCGCGCAGCGGCGACCTGGGGAGATCGAATTGACCGCGCTGCGCTTCACCAAGATGCAGGGGCTGGGCAACGACTTCGTCGTCGTCGACGCGACGCGCACGCCTTTCACGCTCGCCGCCGACGACATCCGGCGTCTCGCGGACCGCCGGTTCGGTGTCGGCTGCGACCAGGTCCTGGTCGTCGAACCGCCGCGCGAGGGCGCCGATTTCCGGTACCGGATCTTCAATTCCGACGGCGGCGAGGTCGAGCAGTGCGGCAACGGGGCGCGCTGCTTCGTCGTCTTCGTCCGCGAGCGCGGCCTCACCGACAAGCGCGAGATCCGCGTCGAGACCGCCGGCGGCCTGATCGTGCCGCGGATGGAGGACGACGGAGAGGTCAGTGTCGACATGGGGGTGCCGCGGCTGCGTCCCGAGCAGGTCCCTTTCGTCGGCGGCGCCGGCGCCCCGGTCGAACCGCTGGACGTCGACGGGACGATCGTCCAGATCTCGGCCCTCTCGATGGGCAATCCGCACGCGGTGCAGATCGTCGACGACGTCGACCGCGCGCCGGTCGCGACGATGGGGCCGAAGATCGAGCGTCATCCGCGCTTTCCGCAGCGGGTCAACGCGGGATTCATGCAGGTCGTCGATCGCGCTACCATTCGACTGCGCGTTTTCGAGCGCGGCGCAGGCGAGACGCTCGCCTGCGGGACCGGTGCCTGCGCCGCAGTCGTCGCCGGGATCCGGCGGGGGCTGCTCGACGCGAAGGTCCGGGTGATCACGCGCGGAGGCGATCTTGCGATCGCCTGGCCCGGAGGCGATGCGCCCGTCACGATGAAAGGACCGGCTCGCACCGTGTTCGAAGGTGAATGGCGCGGCTGAGCCGATTCGCGCAGGCGCCACGTGACCGACATTACGCTGTCAACGACCAGGGACCTGGATGGACGCGAGCACCGTCGCCGACTACCTCAAGCAGCACCCCGACTTCTTCGAAGACTACGCCGACGTCCTCGCCGGGATCTACGTGCCCCATCCGCACGGCGGCCACGCGATCCCGATCGCCGAACGCCAGATCCTCACGCTGCGCGACAGGATCCGCGATCTCGAGCGGCAGCTCGGCGAGCTCGTCCGCCACGGCACCGAGAACGACGTCATCAGCGAGAAGCTGCACCGATCGACGCTGGCGCTCTTCGCCGCGAGCGACCTCGAGACGACCCTGGCCGTGCTGTCGCACAGTCTCAGGGAGGATTTCGCCGTGCCGCAGGTCGCGATCCGCCTCTGGGGCGCCGCCCCGGACGGCGCCGTGCTCCCCGAGCTCCAGGACGTCCCGCCCGAGGCGCGCGCCTATGCCGACCACCTGCGCGGGCCCTACTGCGGTCCCGAGGCCGCACCTGGCTCCCGCAGCTGGTTCGACGATGGCGAGTCGCTCGCCTCGTTCGCCTATCTTCCGCTGCGCACCGACGCGACGTTCGGGCTGCTCGCTCTCGCAAGCCGCGACCCACAGCGTTTCCATTCCGCGATGGGGACCGTCTATCTGCTGCGGCTGGCCGAACTCGCGAGCATGGCGATCGCGCGCTTCATGCCGGCGTCCTGACGCGAAAACGATGAGCGCGATCGCCGAAACGCCCGCAGCGTCGAGCGACAACGCCGCGCTGTTCGAAGCATTCGCAATCCACCTCGCACCGCGCCCGGTCCACACGCGCAGCGCATACCTGCGCGACGTCGCCCAGTTGCTCTCGCTCTGCGGCGTCGCGCCGGTTGCGCGGCTCACGCGCGCGCAGCTGATGCGCTTCATCGCGACGCTGCATGCGCGGGGACTTTCGGGGCGCAGCCTCGCGCGGACCCTGTCCGCGTGGCGGGCGTTCTATCGTTTCCTGCTGGAGCGCGACCGCTCGCTGGGCGAGGACCCCTGCGCCGGCATCAAGGCGCCGAAGTCGCCGCGGCGGCTGCCGTCGGCGCTTTCGCCGGAGGAGGCGGCGCGGCTGGTCGCGATCGACGACACCGATTCGCTGGCGCTGCGCGATCGCGCGCTTTTCGAACTGGCCTATTCGTCGGGCTTGCGCCTGTCCGAACTCGCGCAACTCGACGTCGGCGCCTGCGACCCTGCCTCAGGCGAGGTGCGCGTGTTCGGCAAGGGCAGCAAGGAGCGCATCGTTCCGGTGGGGGCGGCGGCGCGGGCGGCGCTTGCCCGCTGGCTGGTGGTCCGGGCAGCGCTGGCCGCCGATGGCGAGCCAGCGATGTTCGTCGGTCGTCCCGGGCGCCGGCTCTCGCCGCGCGCGATCGAGCGCAGGCTCGCGGACTGGGCGGTCAGGCAGGGATTGCCGCGTCATGTCCATCCGCACATGCTTCGGCACTCGTTCGCGAGCCACGTCCTGCAATCGTCGGGCGACCTCCGCGCCGTGCAGGAGATGCTGGGCCACGCGTCGATTGCGAGCACGCAGGTCTACACGCACCTCGATTTCCAGGCGCTCGCGAAGGTCTACGATGCCGCGCATCCGCGTGCGCGCCGGAAGAAGCGCTCGCCGGGCTGACGAGAAGGCAAAAAAAGGGCGCCTTGGCGGGCGCCCTGAATCACTGCCGAGGAGAGACGACGGACGGTTGACCGTGGCAGCGGTCTCCCGCGATTCCGCGCCGTCGCCGCGATGTCGCGACGGCGGCGCGGGTGCTTCATGCGGTCATTCGACGCGCTCGCCGTGGAGGCTCACGTCGAGACCTTCGCGTTCCTGCTCTTCGGTCACGCGCAGGCCGATCACCATGTCGATGATCTTGAGCAGGATGTAGCTGCCCACGCCGCTCACGACCAGGGTCGTCAGCACGGCTCCGGCCTGGGTCATCAGGCTTCCGTCGACGCCGCTGATGTCCTTAACGTTGAGCACGCCGGTGAGGAGCGCGCCGATGATGCCGCCGACGCAGTGCACGCCGAACGCGTCGAGCGAGTCGTCGTAGCCGAACCAGCCCTTGACTGCCGTCGCCGCGAAGAAGCAGCCGACGCCCGCCGCGATACCGATGACCAGCGCACCGAACGCTCCGACGAAGCCCGACGCAGGCGTGATCGCGACCAGCCCGGCGACCGCACCCGACGCGATGCCCAGCACCGAGGGCTTGCCCTTGGTCATCCACTCGGCGAACATCCACGCGAGCGCTGCGACGGCGGTGGCGAACTGGGTCACGAACATCGCCATGCCCGCGCGGCCGTTGGAGGCGACCGCCGAACCGGCGTTGAACCCGAACCAGCCCACCCACAGCAGCGATGCGCCGATCAGGGTCAGCACCAGGTTGTGCGGCGCCATCGCTTCCTTGCCGTAGCCGATGCGCTTGCCGAGAACCAGTGCGCAGACGAGCCCGGCGATTCCCGCGTTGATGTGCACGACCGTGCCGCCGGCGAAGTCCAGCACCCCCTTGCCCGCCCAGTAGCCCGACGGCTCCCACATCATGTGCGCGATTGGCGAGTAGACGAGCACCGACCACAAGCCCATGAACCAGAGCATCGCCGAGAACTTCATCCGATCGGCAAACGCGCCGGCAATTAGCGCCGGAGTGATGATCGCGAAGGTCATCTGGAAAGTCATGTAGACCGACTCGGGAATCGTGAGTCCGAGGTGCGATACCGTCAGCTT
>DATGDG010000251.1:0-1798 GCA_035311025.1 Casimicrobiaceae bacterium | reverse complement strand
TCATGTTCGGCGTCGGGCTGCTCGGCGAATACGTCGGGAGGATCTACCAGCAGGTGCGGACACGGCCGAGCTACGTGATTCGCGCCGTGCTGGAGCGCAACGTCGAGCGCATCATCGAGCGCGATGCGCAGCACGATGGGGAACCGAAAGGCGAGCGCCCGCTCGGGCCCCCCGACGCCCGCGAGCTCGAGCACGCCCCGCGTGGCGACGACAGGTGAGCCCCGGCGGCGCGTCGCAATGACCCGCGCAGTCGTGTTCGCCTACCACAACGTCGGCGCGCGCTGCCTGCGCGTGCTGCGCGCCCATGGCGTCGATGTCCCGCTGGTCGTCACCCACGAGAACGATCCCGCCGAGACACAGTGGTTTGCCCGCGTCGCCGACGTCGCCGCGGATCTCGAATTGCCATGGACCGCCCCGGCCGATGCGAACGCCCCGGACGTCGTCGCCGCCATCGCGGCCCTGGCGCCGGATTTCATCTTCAGCTTCTATTACCGACGCATGCTGAAGCCGCAGCTGCTCGCGCTGGCGCCGCGAGGCGCGCTGAACATGCACGGCTCGCTGCTGCCGCGGTACCGGGGGCGCGCGCCGGTCAACTGGGCGGTGCTCCACGGCGAGCGGCACACGGGTGCCACGCTGCACTACATGGCGGACAAGCCCGATGCCGGCGACATCGTCACGCAGCAGACGGTGCCGATCCTGCCCGACGACACCGCGAAGGACGTCTTCGACAAGGTGACCGTCGCCGCTGAGATCTGCCTCGACGCCGTGCTGCCGGCGCTGCTTTCGGGCACCGCGCCGCGACTGCCCAACGACATCGCGCGAGGCTCGTATTTCGGAGGGCGCGGGCCCGAGGACGGCCGAATCGACTGGTCGCAGGCGGCGCAGACGGTCCACAACCTGGTCCGGGCGGTCGCCCCGCCCTACCCCGGCGCCTACACGAACGTTGCCGGGCACTCGGCGCGCGTGCTGCGCACCCGGATCGTGACTGCGGGGGGCGCTCCCGCGTCCCCGACGCTCGCAGTCGAGCGCGAAGGCCTTCTCGCGCGCTGCGGCGGCGGCGGCCTCCTGCGCATCGATGTGCTGGAGATCGACGGACGAATCCACACGCCGGCGATGGTCGTCGAACGCTTCGGCGATGCCCCGTTGCCTCTCGGCGATGACCCAGGCGGCCCCGCCGGTTCCCGCGCCTGACGCCGGTCCACGCGCCCTGGCACGGTACAATGCGGCCCCCAGGCAGTCGCAGGATCACACCCTGTCCATGAAGCGCATCCTCATCCTCGGCGTCAACGGGTTCATCGGCCACCACCTGTCGCAGGCGATCATCGCCGGCACGGACTGGGAAATCTACGGCATGGACATGCAGACCGACCGGATCGCCGATCTGCTCGGGGAGCCCCGTTTCCACTTCTTCGAAGGCGACATCACGATCAATCGCGAGTGGATCGAGTACCACGTCAAGAAATGCGACGTGGTCCTTCCGCTGGTCGCGATCGCGACGCCGGCGACCTACGTCCGCGAGCCGCTGCGCGTGTTCGAGCTCGACTTCGAGGCGAACCTGCCGATCGTCAGGGCGGCGGTCAGGCACAAGAAGCGCGTCGTGTTCCCATCGACCTCGGAGGTCTACGGCATGTGCGGCGATGCCGAGTTCGATCCCGAGCGCTCGAACCTGGTGTTGGGGCCGATCAACAAGCCGCGCTGGATCTACTCCTGCGCCAAGCAGCTGATGGACCGCGTGATCCACGGCTACGGCCAGCAGGAAGGCCTCGACTACACGCTGTTCCGGCCGTTCAACTGGATC
>DATGDG010000250.1:0-3530 GCA_035311025.1 Casimicrobiaceae bacterium | reverse complement strand
GACCTCGCCGACGACCTCACGCGGTTCGTCAATCTCTACGGCGCCGAGAACATCGCCGCCTGCGTCGTCGAGCCCATCGCCGGCTCGACCGGTTGCCTGGTGCCTCCGAAGGGCTACCTCGCGCGCCTGCGCGAGATCTGCGACACCCACGGCATCCTGCTCGTGTTCGACGAAGTCATCACCGGCTTCGGGCGCACGGGTGCGCCGTTCGCCGGCCAGGCGTTCGGTGTCGTGCCCGACATCATGACCATGGCCAAGGCGCTCACCAATGCTGCGCAGCCGATGGGAGCCGTCGCCGTCTCCGAGCGCGTCCACGACGCGATCATGGGCGCGGCGCAGGAAGGCGCGATCGAGTTCTTCCACGGCTACACGTACTCGGGGCATCCGGCCGCCTGCGCCGCGGGCCTCGCCACCCTCGACATCTATCGCGACGAGGGTCTGTTCGAGCGTGCCCGGGCGCTCGCGCCGTATTTCCAGGAGGCGATGTTCTCGCTGCGCGATGCGCCGCACGTCACCGACATCCGCGGCTACGGCATGTTCGCCGCCTTCGACATCGCCTCCGACGGCGTCCCCGGGCACCGGGGCCACATCCTGCAAAAGCAACTTTTCGACAACGGCCTCAATCTCAAGACCACCGGCGACTGTGCGCTCGTCGCGCCTCCGCTGATCGCCGAACGGCAGCACGTCGACATCATCGTCGACATCCTGCGCAAGACGGTTTCATCGCTCTGATCCGGGGACGTTCCTCCCGGGTCGTCACGCACCATCACTACGAAAGGGGAAGCATGAAGCGCGCATGGAGAGTCTGGACATCGGCAGTGGTGCTGGCAGTCTGCGCGGTCACGCCGGCCTGGGCGCAGAAGACCGTGACCTTCGCCTACCAGGACATGATGAACCCCTGGCGCTGGGTGCAGCAGACCGGGGAGATCGAGAAGGAAACCGGCTACAAGATCAACTTTCGCCAGATTCCCGGCGGCGGTGACGTCGTACGCGCGATGGCTTCCGGCGACGTGCAGCTGGGCGAACTCGGCTCCACCGGCATCGCGACCGCGATCAGCCAGGGGATGGACATCGACCTCTTCTGGATCCTCGAGGACATCGCGTCGGCGGAGGCTCTGGTCGCACGCAACGGCAGCAACGTCAACACGATCGCGGACCTCAAGGGCAAGAAGGTCGGCACGCCGTTCGTCTCCACGTCGCACTTCCAGCTCCTCTACGCCCTGAACAAGGCGGGGCTGAAGCCCGGCGACGTGCAGGTGCTGAACATGCGCCCGCCGGAGATCGCCGCCGCGTGGACGCGCGGCGACATCGATGCGACGTTCATCTGGGATCCGGCGCTTTCGGCCGTCAAGAAGACCGGCAAGGTGCTGATGACCTCGGGTGACGTCTGCAAGGAAGGCGCCTGCACGTTCGACGGCCTGGTCGTCGAGCACAAGTGGGCACAGGCGAACCCGGGGTTCATGGTCGCGCTGGTCAAGGCGATCGCCAAGGCCGACGCGGACTACCGCGCGCACCCCGAAGCCTGGGGCGTGAATTCCGACAAGGCCAAGGCCGTCGCCAAGTGGTCGGGCGGCAAGCTCGAGGACGTTCCGGCGTCGATGAAGCTCTACGGCTTCCCCGACCTCAAGGAGCAGGATTCGCCGAAATGGCTGGGCGGCGGTGCGCACGGCGCAGCGGCCGAGGCGCTGCTGCAGCAGGCGAACTTCCTGAAGGACCAGGGGCGGCTGCAATCGGTGCTCCCCGACTATTCGGGGCACGTCACCACCGAATGGGTCGCGAAGGCGATGAAGTGACCTCGCGGCGGCGGCCGGCGGCGGCGGCCGGGTGCCGCCGTTGCCGATCGATCCCCCGCAGCGACGCAGCGTGACCGTGCTCCACATCCGGCGCTTCGAACCGTGACCAAGCTCGACATCCGCCATCTCGGCGTGCGCTATGCGGCCAAGGGGGGCACGGTCGACGCGCTCGCCGACGTCAACCTGACGGCCGGGGACGGCGAGTTCGTCGTCGCGATCGGGGCGTCGGGCTGCGGCAAGACGACCCTCCTGAGCTGCATCGCCGGGTTCCTCCCCGCCACCGAAGGCAGCATCGAGCTCGACGGCCGGCCGGTGACGGGCCCCGGCGCCGATCGCGGCGTCGTGTTCCAGAAGCACGCACTGATGCCATGGCTGAACGTCGCGGCCAACGTCGAATTCGGCCTGCGGATGCGCGGGATGCCCTCCGCACAGCGGCGCAGCGTCGCACTGGAGAAGCTTCGCCTCGTCGGCATCGGCGATTTCGCGGACCGCGCGATCTACGAGCTGTCGGGCGGCATGCAGCAGCGCGTGGGGATCGCCCGGGCACTCGCCTCCGATCCGCGGTTGATGCTGATGGACGAGCCGCTCGGGGCGCTCGACGCGCTGACCCGCGAGTCGATCCAGGAGCTGATCCTCGACGTCTGGCATCGCACCGGCAAGATGATGTTCTTCATCACGCACTCGGTCGAGGAAGCCCTGTTCCTCGCGACTCACCTGATCGTCATGACGCCGCGGCCGGGGCGCATCTCGCACGAGTACCACCTCGATTTCGGGCGCCAGTTCATCACGTCGCGCGATGCCCGCGCGGTCAAGTCCTCGCCCGAGTTCATCCGCGTGCGCGAAGAAGTGCTCGCCGTCATCCAGCGACGCGATCCGGCATCCTCCGCCGCCGAAGCCGCGGCTCCGGCGGTCGCGGCATGAGCCCGACGGGCCGGCCCGAGGGCGAATGCCGGAGTGCGCAGCACGAAGGTAGCCCAGTGAGTCGCAGCGGGCACAGCCCGAGGGGAATGCGGGCGTGCGCAGCACGAAGGTGACCCGGTGAGCGGCGACGCCCCGCCCCGCGCCGTCCCGGCCGCCGGCGCCGCGCCGCCGCTGCCGGCGGCAGCGACCTCCCGCAAGGCGCCGAAGACGTCGCGCTTCGCGACGCCCGGCGAAGGGCCGTCGACCCTCATCAGCGTCGTGACGGTCATCGGCCTCATCGGGCTGTGGTGGCTGGCGAGCCACCTGCGCTGGGTGCCCCCGCTGTTCCTGCCCACGCCCGAAACCGTCCTTCGCGTGCTGTACCAGTCGGCCGCCGGCAAGCTGCCCGACGCACCCCTGGCCGACCAGTTCGGCTGGTCGATGTTCCGGGTCTTCACCGCGTTCTTCGCGGCCTGCCTGACCGCGATCCCGATCGGCGTCGCGATGGGAGTCTCGCGCGTCGCACGCGGCATCTTCGATCCGCCGATCGAGTTCTACCGTCCGCTGCCGCCGCTCGCCTACCTGCCGCTGATCGTCATCTGGTTCGGCATCGACGAGCTGTCCAAGATCATCCTGATCTATCTCGCCTGCTTCGCGCCGCTCGCGATGAGCGCGCGCGCAGGCGTGCGCTCGGTGTCGCAGGAGCAGATCCACGCCGCCTACTCGATGGGCGCGACCAAGCAGCAGGTGATCTGGCACGTGATCGTTCCCGCGGCGATGCCCGAGATCCTGACCGCGATGCGCATTGCGATCGGGTTCGGCTGGACGACGCTGGTC
>DATGDG010000249.1:0-5814 GCA_035311025.1 Casimicrobiaceae bacterium | reverse complement strand
TGCTTGCGACGCAGTGGAAAGGGACGGTCCCCGGCGAGGACGCCAGCGTGGTCACGCGCTCGCTCGAGGTCTTCGGCCAGCCGGCGCGGCGCCTGCTGTGGCTGCTCGACTGGCTGCCGGCGCGCCTCACGGCGCTGTCGTTCGCGGCGGTGGGCGATTTCGAGGACGCCGTCTATTGCTGGCGCACGCAGGCGCGTCACTGGCCCGCCGCGCTGGGCGGCGAGACGATGGGCATCGTGCTCGCCACGGGCGGCGGAGCCCTTGGCGTGCAGCTCGGGGGACCGCTGCCGGGCATCGGGGGCGAGCCGGAGCTGCGTCCCGAAGTCGGCACCGGGGAACCGGTCGAGGTCGAGGTGCTGCCGTCCGCGGTCGGCCTGGTGTGGCGCGCGCTGGTGCTTTGGCTGCTGCTCGTCTTCCTGCTCTCGCTCGCCAACTGGGCGCCGTAGCGGTCCCGGGGGAGTCGACGGCGCAGCGGCTTCGACAGGCCGGGCGTCGCTTCCCGCTGCCGGCACGATGGTGCGCCGCTGCGTCAACGGGCAGGGTCGCGTGCCGCTCGCGCTTCGCGCAGCAGGGTCCGAAGCAACTCGACGCGCTGGGCTGCGACGTGTCCGGCACGGACCGCCGCCTGCACCGCGCAGCCCGGTTCGGTGTCGTGCCGACAGTCGCGAAAGCGGCAGTGGCCGGCCAGTTCGCGCAGTTCCACGAATGCGTGTTCGATCTGTGACGGCGCGCAGTGGGCGAGGCCGAACACCGTCATGCCCGGCGAATCCACGATCCAGCCCTCTCCTCCGGCGAGCCGGTAGAGCGCCGTCGACGACGTCGTGTGCCTGCCGCTGCGCAATGCCTGGGAGATCTCGCCGACGCGCGCCCGCGTTTCCGGCACCAGGGCATTGATCAGTGTCGACTTGCCCATGCCGGACTGCCCGATGACGACGCTGTGCTGCTGCGCAATCAATGGCCGCAGCGCCGACACGTCGTGCGTGGCCGAGACCAGGATCACCGGATAGCCGAGCTTCGCATAGGGTGCAAAGCGTGCGGCGAAGTCCACCGATCCTGCGAGGTCGGCCTTGTTGACGACGAGCACGAAGCGGCATTGCGCGGCTTCCGCCGCGATGATCCAGCGATTGAGCAGGTGCTCGTCGACCGGGACGTCCGGCGCCACGACGCCCAGCACCTGCGTCACGTTGGCGGCGATCAACTTCTCCCTGAACGCGTCGGACCGGTAGAAGAGGTTGGCGCGGGGCAGGAAGTCGACGATGGCGCAGCTCGCCGCCGCGCGCTCGACGTCGACGCGATCGCCGCAGGCCAGGGTCATCCTGCGCCCCTTGAGAACGCACTCGACGGGACCCTCTGCGTCGATGTCGACGAGGTAGTGCCGGCGATGGGCGGCGACGACCAGCCCGCACACGCGATCCGCCACCGCATGCCGGTGCTGGTGGGTCGGTCTGTCGCGGTGGGCTCTCACCCGGCGAGCAGGCGTTCGACCTTGGCTGCGCAGATCAGGTCGTTGCGGGTGACGCCGCCGGCCGAGTGGGTCGACCAGAGAACGACACAGCGGTTGTACGAGACCTGCAGGTCCGGATGATGGTCCTCGCGATTGGCGATGAAGGCGAGCGCGTTCACGAAGCCGATCGTCTGGTGGTAATCGGCGAAGGCCAGTTCCTTCGCGATGGCATCGCCCCGCCGCGACCATCCGGGCAGGACCGCGAGCCCGCTCGCGAGTTCGTCCGGCGACAACTGCGCGGAACCCGGTGCGCAGTGCATCGCGGCAAGCTCGTCCAGCCTGGGCACCGGCGTCATTTCTTGAAATGGTAGTAGCGCTCGTTCAGGTAGGCCGCCACGTCCTTTTCCTCGTCGGGGAACATACCCGAGCTGAGCCGGGTGTTGCACATGGTGACCTGCGACAGGAGTTGCGACGCGCTCTTGACCCGGCGGTCCTTGCGCAGGTAGATCGCATTCGGGTCACCGCCGAACTTCTTCGCATGGCAGGACTCGCAATCCTTGGTGACAAGCTGCTCGCCCTTGTGCGGGTCGGCGTTGGCGAAAGGTGCGGGTTGCTGCGCCACGGCGGTGACCGCGGTGGCGGCGATGAGCGCTGCAAAACACGTGCGGAGGGTCTTCATGGGTCCTCAGGCTGTGGCGGGGTTGGGTGCCAGCGACAGGAGCCGCGCGACGCGCTGGCTCGCCGGCGGATGCGAATCGTAGAAGGCGGAGTAGATCGGGTCGGGCGTCAGCGTCGAAGCGTTGTCCTCGTAGAGCTTGATCAGCGCGGCGACCAGCGCGGTCGCCGACGCGTTGCGCGCCGCGAAAGCGTCGGCCTCGAACTCGTGACGCCGCGAGTAGGACGTGGCGACCGGCGCGAGGATGAACGTGAACACCGGCAGCGCAAGCATGAAGAGCGCCAGCGCGACGCCTGGCCGCGACATGGCGGTCGCGAGCTCGGAAGGCGGGATGCCGAGGCCCGCATAGAACCAGTTCGCGCCGATCAGCCATGCCAGCAGGGCGAGCAGAATCAGCGACAGCGCCGCGGACCATGCGATGCGCTTGACGATGTGGCGCAGCCGGAAATGCCCGAGCTCGTGGGCGAGCACGGCCTCGACTTCCTCAGGGGCGAGTCGCGCGAGCAGCGTGTCGAAGAAGACCACGCGCTTGGCGGGTCCGAAGCCCGCGAAATACGCGTTGCCATGCCCCGAGCGCTTCGATCCGTCGATGACGAACAGCCCGGTTGCGCGGAAACCGCAGCGCGCGAGCAGGCGTTCGATGCGCTCGCGCGCGTCGCCGGGCGGCAGCGGCGAGAACCGGTTGAACAGCGGGGCGATGACCGTTGGATAGAGCACCAGCAACAGCATCTGGAACGCCATCCACGCGATCCAGACGTAGAGCCACCAGAGCGCGCCCGCAGCCCGCATCATCCACAGCACGAGCAGGGCCAGCGGCAGGCCCAGGACCACGCCGACCGCTACGCCCTTGGCGATGTCTGCGATCCAGACCCGCGGCGTCGTGTGGTTGAAGCCGAAGCGCTCCTCGATGCGGAACGTGCGCCACCAGGAAAAAGGCAGCCCGGCGATGCCTCCGATCGCGGCGACGGCGCCAAGCAGCAGCGCGTCGCGCAGCAGCGGGGAGAGCGCCAGCGCCTCGGTGGCGAGGATCAGCCGGCCCAGCCCTCCACCGAACGTCAGCGCGAGCAGGACCGCGACGTCGGCGACGGTCTCGGCGATGCCGAAGTGCTGCCTCGCGACCGTGTAGTCTGCGGCCCTGCGATGCGAGGCGACGCCGATCCGGTCCGCGAAGGCTGCCGGGGTCGCTTCGCGGTGCGCGAGGACATGGGCCACCTGGCGGTGGGCGAGCCACAGCCGAAGCACGACCGAGGCGGCGAGCGCCACGATGAAAGCGATGGTGAACAGCGGTGCGGTCACGGACTCCGGCTCCGGTCCCTGCGACGGGTGGCGCAGGGTCGTGTGCTAAATTGGCCGATTCATTCTACCCCGACGCCCCATGCCGCAAGACCCCAATCGCCTGATCTGGATCGACCTCGAAATGACGGGCTTGAAGCCCGACAGCGACCGCATCATCGAGATGGCCCTGGTCGTGACCGACCACCAGCTCGAGACGGTGGCGCAGTCCCCGGTGTACGTCGTTCACCAGGACGACGCGGTGCTCGACGCGATGGACTCCTGGAACCAGGCGACGCACGGCCGCTCCGGCCTCATCGACCGGGTGAAGGCTGCGATGGCCACCGAGGCGGAAGTCGAAGCGGCGGCGCTGGGGTTCCTGGCGGAGCACGTCCCGGCCAAGGCCTCGCCGATGTGCGGCAATTCGATCTGTCAGGACCGCCGGTTTCTCGCGCGCTACATGCCGATGCTGGAAGACTGGTTCCATTACCGAAACCTCGACGTGTCCACGTTGAAGGAGCTCGCGCGGCGGTGGAAGCCCGACCTGATGAAAGGCGTGCCGAAGGAAGGCAAGCACGAGGCACTCGCCGACGTTTACGAGTCGATCATGGAGTTGCGCTACTACCGGGACAACCTTCTGAAGCTGTGACGCGTGGTCGCGCCCCGTGACGTGATCGCCATGCCACTGCTCCCAGACAGCCGAGGATCGTGCAACGATGAAATTCTGCAGCCAGTGCGGCTCGGACCGCATCGAACTGCGGGTCCCCGACGGCGACTCGTTGCCGCGTTTCGTCTGCGGTGCCTGCGGAACGATCCACTACCAGAACCCCAAGGTCGTCGTGGGCTGCCTGCCCGAGTGGAAAGACAAGGTGCTGCTGTGCCGGCGCGCGATCCAGCCGCGCTTCGGGCTCTGGACCTTGCCGGCCGGCTTTCTCGAGAACGGCGAGACGCTGGCTGCGGGCAGCATGCGGGAGACGCTGGAGGAGGCGGGTGCGCGCGTCGAGCTCGGCCCGCTCTACACGGTGATCAGCCTGCCGCAGATCAATCAGGTCTACATGATGTTCCGGGCGCGCCTGCGTGACCTGGACTTCGCCCCGGGGACCGAAAGCCTCGAGGTCGCCCTGTTCGAGGAGAGCGGAATTCCGTGGGAGGAGCTGGCGTTCCGCACCATCGCGCGAACGCTGCGCAGCTATTTCCTCGACCGACGCTCGGGCACGTTCGGACTGCACGTGAGTGCGCTGGAACGGCGACCTCCGCTTCCGCCCGATCTGCTCGCCGCCGGCTGATTCAGTGGCGGCAGGGCCGGACGTCGACGACATCGACGCCGTTGCGGACGCCGACCAGCGCGTGCAGCGGGGTGCAGTGGCCCGCCCAGCAGATGTCGTAGTCGTGGGTGTAGGGGGACAGCGTCAGCCGCAGCTGTGGAAGTGGCGGAAGCTTCGGGCGCCAGACCCACCAGCCATCCTGCAGTCGGGCGCCCGGACCCGGTTCCATGCCGGCGCCCGAGCCCTGGACGCGCGCCTGTTCGAGGATGAAACGGGTGCCGTCGATCCGGTAGTGCTCTTCCCAGCGCGTCTTTTCCACCGAATGGGTCCAGGCAACGGTGAATTCGCGCGCGGGGATGCTGGCGTGCAGCAGCCCGGCGACGAACAGGCACGCGGCGATCAATGCCGGATTCGGTCCGGGGCCACGCGTGAGCCGCGGCCGGTGATCACGCCACGGCCTTGCCTGGTGCCTGTGCGCTGCGCGACCGCCAGACGTGCCACGCGATGAAGGCGGCACTCGCGATGAATCCGGCCTGGTCGGTCCAGGGCGCCGCCGCGACGAGCAGCGCAGCGGCCGCGAACGCGATGATGCGCTCGGGCCAGTTGAGCGGCGTGCGCAGGTAACCGACGGCCGCACCACCCCACAGTCCAATCGCGACGATGGTCTTGAACACGACGTAGAGCACGGCGACGATCGACAGGCTCGCCCCGGCCTTGGCGGTCTGCAGCATCAGTGCAGGATCGTAGACCGCCATGTACGGAATGACGAAACCCGCGATCGCGATGTGGGTCGCTTTCCAGCCGATCTTCATCGGCGACGCCTTGGAGATCGACGCGGCGGCGAAGGCCGCGAGCGCCACCGGCGGCGTCAGGTCCGCCATGATGCCGAAGTAGAACACGAACATGTGCGACACGATTAGCGGGACGCCCAGCTTCAGCAGGGCCGGGGCGGCGATTGCGCTGGTGATGATGTAATTCGGAATCGTCGGAATGCCCATCCCGAGGACGAGGCACACGGCCATCGTCAGGAAGAGCGACAGGAACAGGCTGCGCGCGCCGATGTCGACGATGAAGCCGGCGAAATTCGACGCCGCGCCGGTGAGGGTCAGCACGCCGATGATGACGCCCACGATCGCGCAGGCCACTCCGACCGGGAT
>DATGDG010000248.1:0-3473 GCA_035311025.1 Casimicrobiaceae bacterium | reverse complement strand
CGGATCATGTTGCGCCGGCGCAGCTCGGTGCGGTCGATGCCGGTCTGCCGCGCAGCGGCGTCCATCAGCCGCTCGATGATGTAGATCGCCTCGGGGCGTCCCGCACCGCGGTACGGGCCGGTAGGCAGCGTGTGCGTCAGCACCGCCTTGATCCCGATGTCGATCACCGGGATGTCGTAGATGCTGGTCGACACCCAGGGGCCGATCAGGAGCTGGATCACCACCCCGGCCGGCGTCGCGTAGGCGCCGACGTTCGCGAGCGACGCGACCCGCAACGCGAGGATGCGGCCGTCGCGATCGAGCGCCAGCTCCGCCTTGCTGGTGACGTCGCGGCCGTGGCCTGCCCCCAGGAATTCCTCGATGCGCTCGGCGGTGAACCGCACCGGCCGCTTCAGCTCGCATGCAGCGAAGGCGACCACGACGTCTTCCGGGTAGAGGCTCGTCTTCATGCCGAAGCCGCCACCGACGTCGCCGACGACCACCCGCACCTTTTCCTTGGGCAACCCCAGCACGGGGTCGCACAGCTCGTCGCGCAGGCCAGTGGGCGTCTGGCAGGTCACCCGAAGGGTCAGGCGGTCCTCGGCCACGTCGTACATGGCCAGCGTCGAGCGCGGCTCGATCGGCGAAGGTGCGACGCGCTGGTTGACGAGGTCCAGCGCGACCACGTGCGCAGCGCGCTTGAATGCGGCATCGGCCGCTGCAGGATCGCCATGGCGGATCTCGCAGGCGATGTTGTCCGGCGCTTCGACCGTCACCGTCGCCGCACCCGGTGCAGTGGCCGCACTCGCATCGACGACCGCCGGCAGCGGATCGTAGTCGACCTCGATCGCTTCCGCGGCATCGCGCGCCAGGGCGATCGTGGTCGCGATCACCGCGGCGACGGCCTCACCGACGTACCTGACGGTGTCGATGGCGAGCGCGTGATGGGGTGGCGTAGCCGTTGCCTGGCCGTCGGCCCGTCTGAAATCCGCCGAGTTCGGTATCGGCTCGATCCCGGCGTCCAACAGATCGCGGCCGGTGAGGACCCTGACCACGCCGGGCATCGCGGCCGCGACTGCGGCGTCGATGCGAGCGATGCGGGCGTGCGGATGGGGCGAGCGCAGGAAGCACGCGTAGAGCTGTCCTGCCGCCGGCACGTTGTCGGCGAACAGGCCCTGGCCACGGAGCAGCGCGTCGTCCTCGACCCGCTTGATCGACTTGCCGCTGCCGAAGCGGCTCACCTGCGTTGCGGTCATCGGACAGGCTCCAGGAGGCGAGGAGGCAAATGCCCATTGTGCCACCGCGAGGCCGTGCTGCCGCTGCGGCGTGTCGCTCGACCGGACCGCCAACGGCCTGACCCGGCCCTTCGTCGGCTGGGGCGCGCCGGCACGCTGCCTGCCAGGGCGCAAGCCGTAGC
This sequence comes from Casimicrobiaceae bacterium, assembly GCA_035311025.1. Classification (GTDB taxonomy): domain Bacteria; phylum Pseudomonadota; class Gammaproteobacteria; order Burkholderiales; family Casimicrobiaceae; genus VBCG01. The sequence continues at coordinate 2,077 of DATGDG010000248.1, read as the reverse complement.
GGCGTTGCGGCGCGAACCGTGTCGGTGCCCCTTGATCTCGGTCAAGCAGCCGGGGTGACCGGCGAACTATGCTGTCGCCGCGCATCTTTAACCCCGGAGAACCACGATGACCAGGAACGCCTCTCACGAAAATCGCCGTCGCTTCATCAAGATCAGCGTCGCCTCGCTTGCGGCCGCGCCGTTGGCCAACCTGCTGCTCAGCGGAAACGCCCAGGCGGTCGAAACCGTCAGCGAGTCGGACCCGATGGCGAAGTCGCTCGGCTACGTGACGGATGCCACCAAGGCGACTGCCCGGAAAGACAGCACCGCGGTGTGCGGCATTTGCGCCCTCTACTCGGGCAAGCCCGGCGCGGCCGACGGTCCCTGCAGCCTGTTCGGGGGCAAGCTGGTCAACGCCAAGGGTTGGTGCACCGCCTGGGCCAAGAAGGCGTGAGCGACCGCTCCGGCCCGTAGCAGCCGCGTGGCTGCGTCTTGGCTAGGTCAATTCCCTAATCGCACTCTTGATTGCCGAGTCCACCTGCTGTCGGTCGCCGTCGGTATCGCCCATCACCGTGTCCCAGTTCAGGCGCACGTACGCGGACCTGTTGCGACTCTTCAAGACCAGTGTCTGCATGCCGCGTTGCTGGCCGAAGGCGTAATCCGTGGCATAGCCGAGGAGATCGTGCACGCCCGCCTCCCAGATACCGCTTTGGACCGCGTCGATGATCGCGGCCATTCGGCGGTGGAATTCCCGGGGTACGTCGACGGACAGGGGATCTTTGTCGGTTATCGGCGAGACAGCCATGCCTGCATTATGCCGCCATGACCCGGCGCGTGAATACGCCCCGGAGGTTCGGCAGGCGGCGTCCCATGGCCGCGATCATGAACTCCGACCAGACCCCGTTCATGACTCGACCCGTTGTGAGCTTTCACGGCCACCGTCGCCCGGGCAAAGCGCGGCCCCGGTCGCCTCACGGGTTGCGGTCCCCGCGAAACCCCTCGCTGCTGTCACCGCGCAATTCCCGGCCCTGCCTGGGTTCCATCGCGGGGCCGTTGCCTTGCGGCGGCTTCTGCCCGGGAGTCTGCCCGGTCGCGCCCCTCCGTTGAGGAGGCGCGTGCGCGGCGGGTGGTCTGGGCACGTCTGCGCCTGCCCGCCGTGGCTGAGGTTGCCGCTGCGCGAAGGCATCGCGAGGCGCGTAACGGTAGTTCCGGCTCTCAAGCTGCCGCTGCTGCTCGACGCCCGGATATCCATTCCCTGAATAGTGCCGCTGGTAGACAGGCAGCGGTGCCGGTCGGGGCGCCGCGCGGCGATTCCACTCGTCCCATCCGCGCCGATGCTGCTCCCAGTCGTTTCCCCAGTACGCGCCCCAGTGGGGCGGCTCGTTGGAGCTCCAGCCGTGAAAGTACGCCGGGGGTTGCCGGTAATAGCGCACCGGGACGCGCAGCATGAAGAGCGGCACCGCCGCGGGACTCACCAGCCCCCACGGGCCGTTGTACCAGGAGCTCGCATACCAGTTGTCCTGCTGGTAGACCCAGTACACGCCATCGTAGAAGAAGTAGTTCGCATTCACCCGAGGCGCGTAGTAGACGGGATAGCCGGGGACGGGGACGAGTCGCGGATACGCGGGCAGGTTGATGCCGATGCTGATGCCGGGAACCCCGATTCCGACACTCACCTGGGCAAGCGCTGACGTGCTCGAGCAAAGCAGCATCGCCAAGGCAAGCAGTCTGCTGCCGAGTCCGTTACGCACGCTTGATCCTCGGGCTGAAATTCGCGTATCGACCATCCCCGTCATCGACCACCGCGCGGCGACGACCGGAAGCCGCGGCGCGCAATGCGCGGCCCATCACCGGATGGTCTTCCTGACGATCGAGGTGACCTTGGCGAGCGCCTCCCCGCGTGTCTGCATCGCGCTCTTCTCCTGCTGCCGCTGGTGACGCCGAATTCTCGCGAAGGTCTTGTCCAAGTCCGTGTTGAAGCTCGGGGTATATCGAAACGAAGGATCGAGAATGGATTTCACATGACCTCGCGGGTGGAACGCATCGAGACGCTCAGGTTGCCTGCTGGCTGCGCCACCGTCGGTGCGGTCGCGCACAT
>DATGDG010000247.1:0-3635 GCA_035311025.1 Casimicrobiaceae bacterium | reverse complement strand
CGAGATCGTCGTCCTGACGGCGGCGTCCTCGATCCTGCTGATCGACCTGTTCGTGCCCGATGACCGGCGCCACGTTTCCTACTGGCTGACGCAGCTGGCGCTGCTCGTCGCCACCTGCGTCACGCTGACGATGCTGCGTCTCGACGCGGTCAAGGCTTACCACGACCTCATCGTCGACGACATGCTGGCCGATTTCCTGCGGATCGGCTGCTTCGTCGCGGTATCGCTGATCCTGTTCTATTCGAGGAGCTATCTCATTGCCCGCGGCATGTTCCGGGGCGAGGTGTTCGTGCTGATGCTGTTCGCGCTGCTCGGCATGCAGGTGATGATCACCGGGAACAACTTCCTGACGCTCTACCTCGGCCTCGAGCTGATGTCGCTGTCGCTCTACGCGCTGGTGGCTTCGCGCCGCGACCACGCGGAGTCGACCGAGGCTGCGATGAAGTATTTCGTCCTCGGCGCGCTCGCATCGGGGATGCTGCTCTACGGCATGTCGATGATCTACGGCACGACCGGCTCGCTCGATCTGGGCCGCGTCGCGCATGCGATCTACACCCGGCACGCCAATCCCGCGCTGCTGACGCTGGGACTCGTGTTCGTCGTCGCCGGCCTGGCATTCAAGCTCGCCGCGGTGCCGTTCCACATGTGGGTGCCCGATGTCTACCAGGGCGCTCCGACGCCGGTGACGGTGCTGATCGGGACGGCGCCCAAGATCGCCGCGTTCGCGATGGTGCTGCGCCTGCTGTCGACGGGGCTGCAGGGCGCGTCCTTAGACTGGCAGGGCATGCTGATCGTGCTCTCGGTGCTGTCGATGGTGCTGGGCAACCTGATCGCGATCTCGCAATCCAACATCAAGCGCATGCTCGCCTACTCGACGATCGCGAACATGGGCTACATGCTGCTCGGATTCCTGACCGCGAACCGCTACGGCTACTCTGCCGCGATGTTCTACGTCGTGACCTACGCGTTGACGAGCCTCGGCTCCTTCGGCATGGTCATGCTCCTGTCGCGCCAGGGATTCGAGAGCGACCGGCTCGACGACTTCAAGGGCCTGAACCAGCGCTCGCCGTGGTGGGCGTTCATCATGCTGCTGGTGATGTTCTCGCTGGCCGGCCTGCCCCCGACTGTCGGCTTCTACGCCAAGTTCATGGTGATCGAGGCCGTGGTCAACGACGGCTTCGTCTGGCTGGCGGTGATCGCGGTGCTGACGTCGCTGATCGGGGCGTTCTACTACCTGCGGATCGTCAAGCTGATGTACTTCGACGACCCCATCGAGACGCTGCCGGTCGTTGCGCGCACAGACACCCGCCTGGTGCTGTCCGTCAACGGCCTACTGCTGCTCGCCCTTGGGATCCTGCCGCAGCAGTTGATCGCCCTGTGCACGATCGCGCTGGCGCAGTCGCACTTCCCTTGAGGGAGGGAACGCCATGAATGCAGCACTGGGAGCGAACGCCACTCCGCGGCTGTCGCGGCGCGGCGAATCGCTGGGAACCGAGAACGCCTTCGTCGTGCTTGCCGAGGTGAATGCGCTGGTCCGCCAGGGCAAGGACATCGTCTCGTTCTGCATCGGCCAGCCGGATTTTCCGACCCCTCGCAACATCCAGGAGGCGGCGATCGCCGCGATCCGTGGCGGCAAGCACGGCTACACGCCGTCGGCCGGGATCGACGAGCTCCGCGATGCCGTTGCCGGCGACCTCGGACGGCGGCGCGGACTCGACATCCGTCCCGAGGACGTCGTCGTCGGCGCCGGGGCCAAGCCGTTCATCGCCTATGCGATCGCTTCGGTGACCGACTACGGCGTCGGCGACGAGGTGATCTACCCGGTCCCCGGCTTTCCGATCTACGAGTCGCAAATCGTCGCCAACGGCGCGGTGCCGGTCCCGATCTTCCTTCGCGAATCACGCGATTTCGCGTTCGATCCCGCGGAGCTCGAGGCGAAGATCACCGACAAGACCCGTCTCCTGATCCTCAATACGCCACAGAACCCCACCGGGGGAATCCTCGGTGCGGCCGACCTCGACGCGATCGCCGAGATCCTCGCGCGGCACCCGCAGATCTGGGTGTACGCCGACGAGATCTACTCGCGACTGGTCTATGCGGGCGCCTTCGACTCGCTGGCCCGGCGCCCCGGGATGCAGAAGCGAACGATCATCGCCGACGGTGCATCGAAGACCTGGGCGATGACGGGCTGGCGCGTCGGCTACGTCGCCAACCGCGCGCTCGCGCCGGCATTCACGCGCTGGATCACCAATACCGAGTCCTGCGCGTCGCAGATCTCCCAGTGGGCGGCGGTCGAGGCGATCAACGGACCACAGGATTCGGTGGACGAGATGCACGCACGTTTCGCCGAGCGCCGCGAGCTGATCGTTCGCCTGCTCAACGGGGTGCCGGGGATCACCTGCAGGAGCCCCGGCGGCGCGTTCTACGCGTGGCCCAACGTCACCGAGGCTTGCCGGCTCGTCGGTGCCGCAGATTCCGAGGTGTTGCGCAAGCGCCTGCTGCACGAGGCGGGCATCGCGGTGCTGGCCGACATCCACTTCGGCCGGCGGGTGCCAGGCGACGGGCAGCACATCCGCCTGTCGTACGCCGCGTCGAATGAGGCGATCGAGGAAGGGATCGGCCGCCTCGATGCGTTCGTGCGCAGGAACATCGGATAGGTCCGCGAGACGGCGCGGGGCGCCGAAGCGCCCCGCGTCGCAGCTTCAGACCCGCCTTCGGGCTAGTCTCCGAATTCCCGCATCACCGTCTCGATCGCGGAGTGGTCGGCGAGGAATGCGTCGATGCAGGTCGGATCGAAATGCTTGCCGCGCTGTGACCTGAGGAACTCGATGCCTTCGTCGAGGCCCCACGCGCGCTTGTACGGACGCTCCGAGACCAGCGCGTCGAACACGTCGGCGACGGCGACGACGCGGGCGACCAGCGGAATGTCCTCCCCGTGCAGGCCGTTCGGATAGCCTGAGCCGTCGAATTTCTCGTGGTGACCCAGCGCGATGATCGCGCCCATCGACAGGTACTTCGACGGACTGCCTTTCAGGATGTCGTAGCCGATGCGCGGGTGATTGCGCATCACCAACGTCTCGTCGGGAGTCAGCGGGCCTTCCTTCAGCAGCACCGAGTCGGGGACGCCGATCTTGCCGATGTCGTGCATCGGCGCTGCGACCTCGAGGACGTGCACGGTCTCCGCGCCCAGCCCCAGGTGCTGGCCGATGAGCGCCGAGTACTTGGCCATGCGCATCAGGTGGTTGCCGGTCGTCTTGTCGCGGAATTCGCCGGCCTTGGCAAGCTTGTTGAGCGTCTCGAGTTCGCGCTCGAGGATCTCGGCGACCGACTTGTCGACCTGGTACTGGAGCACCCGCGCCTGGTCGGACAGCACGATCTTGTGGCGGCGGAGTTCGAGCAGGTTCGCGCAGCGGGCACGCGTCTCGTGGTCGTCGAGGGGCTTGATCAGGAAATCGGTGGCACCCGCCTCGAGCGCATCGTAGCGGATCTTGCGATCGTCGACCACGGTGATCACGACGATCGGGACGTCGACGCAGTGGGGCAATGCGCGCAGCTGCTTGACGAGCTCGATGCCGTCGAACTCAGGCAGCTTGTAATCGGTCAACACGATGTCGACGCGATTGTTGCGTGCGAAT
>DATGDG010000246.1:0-1743 GCA_035311025.1 Casimicrobiaceae bacterium | reverse complement strand
CGCGCCGCCGTCGCCCACGCCGGCTTCTTCTTCAGCACCTTCCGGTAGATCGGGCAGCTCCGGTCGTGCGCGCCCGGGAGATACCCGGTGCTCATCAGGAACGCCTGCACGATCTTCCCGCCGGTAAAGACGAAGGTCTCCTTGAACAGCCGCTCCCACTCCTTCCGCGAGCGGGGATGGTGGGCGTCGAGCCATCCCGCGAAGGATCCGTGCGACTCGCGCAGCGCGAGCACGCGCCGCGCGTTCTCGGCGACCGCGCGGACCTTCAGCCGGTTGCGGATGATCCCGGGGTCCTTCAGGAGCCGGGCGTACTGGCGCTGCCCGAAGCGTGCGACCCTCTCCGGCGCGAAGCCGGCGTAGGCCTTCCGGAAGCCGTCGCGTTTCTGCAGCATCGTCAGCCAGGACAGCCCCGCCTGGTTGATCTCGAGAGCGAGGCGCTCGAGCAGCGCGGCGTCGCCGCGGATCGGAAAGCCGTACTCGCGGTCGTGGTACGGCTGGTGCCAGGGATGCCCCTGCGAGGCCTTGCAGTACGACATGCGCCCCTTCTATCTCATGGCGAGGCGTTTTCGTGCGACACTGAGGGCAGCCGATTCCGCATGAAGCGCCTTCTCACCCTCCTTATTGTCGCGGGCGCGATCGCCTGGCTGGTGAAGAGGTATGGCGTTCTCGCGCCGGGAAGCCCGGCGTCACCGGCCGGCGATGCGATCGGACGCGCGCGCGCCGTCGCGGCGGCGAACGACGCGCGGGTCGACGCGGCCGCCTCGCTGTCCCGGGAGGCGGACCAGTCGGGCGGCGCCGGCGTCACCGAGAACATGACGCCCGAGCAGGTGCGCGCTCTCCTCGGCTCTCCCGACGACGTCCAGACCGAGACCCTCGACTCGGGCATGAAGCGCGAGACCTGGACCTACCGGAGCGTCGGGAAGACCGTGGTGTTCGAGAACGGCATCGCCGTCTCGATCCGGTAGGACCGAGGCTCCCCTCACCTTCGCGGGCCGCCCGCTACGCGGCGGTCTTCTTGAACCGCGCCACCGCCAGGCCGATGATCACGACGGTGTAGAAGGTCAGCCACGCGATCGGCTCCCACAGCGCGGACAGCGGCGCGCCCCGCAGGATGATGCCGCGCAGCACCTCGATGAAGTAGCGCGCCGGGATGATCCTCGAGATGACCTGGAAGACGCGCGGCATGCCGTCGATCGGGAAGACGTAGCCCGACAGGAACACGAACGGCAGCAGGAAGAACGTCGACATCTGCATCGCCTGCATCTGGGTCGCGGCGAGCGTCGAGATCAGCATGCCGAGCCCGAGGACCGCGGCGATGAAGATCAGGCCGATGAGGTAGAGCTGCAGCACGGACCCCTGGATCGGAATGCCGAACAGGAAGCGCATCAGGACGATCGTCATCGTCAGCTGCACGAGGCCGATCAGCGTGAAGGGCACGATCTTGCCGAGGATGATCTCGGCGCGGGTCGCCGGCGTCACCTGGAGCTGCTCGAGCGTGCCGCGCTCGCGCTCGCGCACGATCGCGATCGCCGTGAACTGGATGAGCGTGAAGGTCAGGATGATCGCGATCAGGCCCGGGATGACGAAGGTCGCGGTCTTGAGGTCCGGGTTGTACCAGGGCCGCACGCGCAGATCGAGCGGCATGTCCTTCCAGGTCCAGCCGGCCCGCAGGGCGAGCGCACGGACCGACAGTCCGCTGGCGATTCCCGTGGCGATCGACATCGCCTGCGTCGCGGTCGTCGT
>DATGDG010000245.1:0-6108 GCA_035311025.1 Casimicrobiaceae bacterium | reverse complement strand
GATCTCGTCGAGCTTGTGGCTGATGTAGACGATGCTGCAGCCTTCACGGGCAAGCTGGCGCAGCGTGCCGAAAAGCGCCTGGACCGCCTGCGGAGTGAGCACCGACGTCGGCTCGTCCAGGATCAGAACCCGTGGCGCCTGCAGCAGGCAGCGCACGATCTCGACCCGCTGGCGCTCGCCGACCGACATCGTGTGCACCGGCCGGGTTGCATCCAGCGGCAGGCCGTAGCGCTCGGACACGCTGCGTATTCGGTCCGGGAGACCTCGGGCCGCCTCCGCCGCGTCGAGCGCCAGCGCGATGTTCTCGGCAACGCTCAGGGTCTCGAACAGCGAGAAATGCTGGAACACCATGCCGAGCCCGAGCCTGCGCGCCTGCGCCGGACTCGCGACGCGAACACGTTTGCCCTCCCACTGCATCGTGCCGGCGTCCGGCTTCACGATGCCGTAGATGATCTTCATCAGCGTCGACTTCCCCGCGCCGTTCTCGCCGAGGACGGCGTGGATCTCCCCCGGCAGAACGTCGAGGTCGACGTGGTCGTTGGCGACGACGCCGGGGTAGGCCTTGGTGATGCCGCGAAGCGACAGGCGTGGCGTCGGCAGCGCTTCGGGCGCTCCGGGCAGGGCGCTCAAGGCCGCCGTCCGGGTGTCGGGGTGACCGCGACGCCGGGGCACCGGACTTCAGGGAGGCATTGCGGCGGCGTGACTCGCGGTGCCCGGCCTGCGACGTCGATGCGTCGGCCGCAGCGCAGGAAGCGGACGGTCATGCTGCTCGGGGGCACCGGAGGATGATGTGCGCCGCCACGATAGCACAGCAGACCCGCCGGCCAGGGGCCGGCGCGCTCCCGCCGCAATCCTGCATGCTAAGCTTTCCCGCATGCGATCCGCCCGTGCGGCGCACGTGCTCGAGCCGATGCCCGTTCCCGCACCTCATCCTGCGCTCGCGATCTCGGAAGGCGCCGACGGACGTCGCGTGCTGGCCCTGTCCGGTCGTCTCGACGCGTCCTCGATCCGCGGCGTGTGGGCCGCCGGCCGGAAAGCAATCGCCGAAGCGCCCGGGGGCCGGTTCCTTGTCGATGCCGCGAACGTCGACTATTGCGACGGCGCGGGCGTGGCGATGCTGGTCAACCTGATGCAGCTGGCGGGGTCCGGCAACGTGCAGGTCGCCAACCTGAAGCCGGCCTTCGAGACGCTGCTCAGCCAGTTCGACGCCGAGCGGCTCTCGCGCGACGAGGATCCGCCGGCGCGCCGGCGCTCGTCGATCGAGGAAGTCGGCGTCATCGCGGCAGGCGTCGGCAGGGACATCCGCAACCAGATCGGGTTCATCGGCGAGACCGCGGCCGCGCTGGTCTACGCATTGCGGCACCCGTCGACGGTGCGGTGGAAGGACGTGTGGTCGATCTGCGAGCGCGTCGGCGCCGATGCGCTGCCGATCGTCGCCCTGATTTCGTTCCTGCTGGGCGTGATCCTGGCATTCGAGTCGGCAATCCCGATGCGCCGCTTCGGCGCCGAGATCTTCGTCGCCGACCTGATCGGCCTCTCGATGCTGCGCGAGCTCGGCGGCCTGATGACCGCGATCCTGCTCGCCGGACGCTCCGGCGCGGCGTTCGCTGCCGAGATCGGCACGATGAAGGTCAACCAGGAAGTGGACGCACTGACGACGATGGGTCTCGATCCCGTCCGTTTCCTCGTGACTCCGAGGATCATCGCCGCACTGCTGATGACGCCGCTGTTGACGATCTTTGCCGATCTGATCGGGTTGCTGGGGGGCGCGCTCACGCTGCGCACCTTCTCGATCCCGTTCGTTACGTTCCTCCACGAGGTCGACAGCATCGTGACGTTCTCCGATTTCATGGCCGGCTTCGTCAAGTCGTTCGTGTTCGCGCTGCTGATCGCGGGCATCGGCTGCCTGCGTGGCCTGCAGACCCGGGCGGGCGCATCGTCCGTCGGCGACGCCGCGACGCGCGCCGTCGTCTCGGGCATCATCCTGCTGGTCATCGTCGACGGCATCTTCGCCGTCATCTACTATTTCCTGGACATCTGACCGGCACGATGGCGGACGACGGCGAACCGATCATCAGGGTGAAGGACCTGACTGCGGGCTACGACGACGCGGTGATCCTCGAGCACGTCAGCTTCGACGTGCGGCGCGGCGAGGTCTTCGTCATCCTCGGCGGGTCCGGAAGCGGCAAGAGCACGCTGCTGAAGCACATGATCGGGCTCGAGGAGCCGTGGGCCGGAAGCGTCGTCATCGACGGCGACGACATCGTGACTGCGGAAGGCGATGCGCGGCGCGCGATCCTGCGCAAGATCGGCGTCATGTACCAGGCCGGTGCGCTGTTCGGCTCGATGACCCTGATCGAGAACGTTCGCCTGCCGCTCGAGGAGTACACCGATCTCGAAAGCGACGAGATCGAGCTGATTGCGCGGATGAAGCTCGAGCTCGTCGGCCTCGCGCAGTTCACCGGGCACCTCCCCGCCGAGGTCTCGGGCGGAATGCAGAAGCGCGCGGCGATCGCGCGGGCGATGGCGCTCGACCCGATGATCCTGTTCCTGGACGAGCCTTCGGCCGGCCTCGATCCAATCACCTCCGCGGACCTCGATGCGCTGATCAGGCGCCTGGCCGCGAACCTCGGCGTCACCTTCGTCGTCGTCACCCACGAGCTGCCCAGCATCTTCGCCATCGCCGACCGGGTCATCATGGTCGACCGGAACAAGCGCGGCATCGTCGCCGAAGGCGACCCGCGGCGGCTGCGCGACCAGAGCGACGATCCGTGGGTGCGCCGGTTCTTCAGGCGCGAACCCGAGGCGCAGCCGGCCTGACGCCCGCGATGAGCCAGAAAGCCAATTACTTCAAGCTGGGACTGTTCGTGATCGGCGCGGTCGCGGCGGGCATCGCCGTGCTGCTGATCGTCGGGACCGGCGCGTGGTTCAAGTCGCGCACGACCATCGAGACCTACTTCAACGAGTCGGTGCAGGGGCTCGACATCGGCTCGAAGATGAAATACCGCGGCGTGGTCATCGGCCAGGTGACGAACATCAGCTTCACCTACGTCAAGTACGAACAGGACAAGCCGATGAGCCAGCGCAAGCGCTACGTGCTGGTCGAGGCGCAGATCGAGCCGCGACTGGTCGGCGGCAAGGTGGCGAACGACATCGCGAGCCCCGAATCGACGGCGATCGAGGTCGCCCGGGGGCTGCGCGTCCACCTTGCGCCACAGGGCATCACCGGGACCAACTACCTCGAGCTCGATTACGTCGACTCGCTGCCGGCGCCGGTGCTGCCGATTGACTGGACGCCGCAGAACATCTACATCCCGAGCACGCCTTCGACGGTCCAGACCTTCGTCAGCGCCGCGACCGAGATCATCGATCGACTGCATCGCCTCGACATCGAGGGGACCGTCGCCAACCTCAACAAGCTGCTGGCCACGGCCAACGACCGCATCGCTGCCGTCGACACCGCCGGGCTGTCGAAGCACGCGGACCGCACGCTCGGCAAGCTCGATGCGACGCTCGACGGCATCGCCAGCAAGAAGATCTCCGACGAGGCGGTGGGGCTGATCGCCGAACTGCGCCAGACCAACGGCGAGCTCAGGAGCTTCCTCGACAACGATGCGCTGCGCAGGCTGCCGCAGGACACGTCGGCGACGCTCGCGAGCGTGCGCGCGCTGGTTGGCGACCCGAAGCTCGCCCAGTCGGTCGCACACATGGAGCACACGCTGAGCCGCCTCGACCGGATCTTCGGCGGCGGCGAGGCCGATCTCGGCGCGACCTTCGAGAACCTCCGCCAGATCACCGAGAACCTCCGGGACCTGACCGAGGATGCCAAGCGCTACCCGTCCAACCTGCTGTTCGGGGCACCGCCGCCGGCCATTCCCTACGGGGCGGCCCCAATGTCCGCGGAGCCTGCACGATGACGACCCTGCCGATCCGCGAGCCGCGCGCCGCCGTGGCATCCGCGCGGTCCCGCAGCGCAGCGCCGCGTCCCCGTGGCGTCGTACTTGCGGCGGCGGCGCTGCTGACCCTGGTGCTCGTCGGCTGTTCGGCGCTGACGCGTCCGGCGCCGGTGCGCCAGACCTTCCTGCTCGAGCCGGCGCCACCGCCCCCGTCGGCCCAGGCGCGGCCCGGCGCGCTGCGGATCGGCAGCATCAGGGTCGCGGCGCCGTATCGCGGCAAGGCATTCGTCTACCGGATGGGAGACCTGCGGTTCCAGGCCGACTACTACGTCGAATTCCTGGTATCCCCGGAAGCGATGCTCACCGATCAGACGGCGCGTGCGCTCGACCACGCCCGCGTGTTCGAGCGCGTTGCCCGGCCCGGATCGGGTGCCGACGCCGACTGGCGTCTCGACGGTTTCGCCTCGGCGCTCTACGCCGACGTGCGGGATCCGGCCAAGGCCTACGCCGAGATCGCGGTCACCTATTACCTGTCGCGGGGCGGCGGGGTCGCGCAGGTGCCGGTCTGGACCCGCGAATACAGCCGTCGCATTGCGATGCGCGACGCATCGCCCGGCGCGTATGCCGATGCCCTCAACGCCGGGTTCGGCGAAATCGTCGCGGAACTCGCCCGGGATCTTGCGACGGCGGCGTTGCCGGCGCACTGACAGGCGCAAGCGCCCTCACCCGCCTCGCTGCCGCTCGTCTCCCTATCCCGCAACGCCGGCGAGCCTTGGGGTGGGGATCAGCGCTGCGTCGAGGTCGTGCGCGTTGGACGAGGTGACCTCGACGCGCAGGAACGCGCCGGCGGCCACGCCGGCGGCGCGATGGATGCGCACGACGCCGTCGATCTCCGGCGCATCCGCAGGCGAGCGGGCGATCGCGATGTCGCCTTCGACCGCATCGACGAGCACGTCGAGGGTCTGGCCGACCCGCGCGCGCAGCCTTGCGGCGCTGATGTCGGCCTGAACCGCCATGAAGCGGGCGCGGCGTTCCTCCTTGACCGCTTCGGGCACCGGGTCGGGCAGGGCGTTGGCAGCCGCGCCCTCGACTGCGGAATACGCAAAGCAGCCGACGCGGTCGAGCTGCGCTTCGCGCAGGAACGCGAGGAGCTCCTCGAATTCGGCGTCGGTCTCGCCGGGAAATCCCACGATGAACGTGCTGCGCAGCGTGATCGCCGGACGTACCTTGCGCCACGCGCGGACGCGGTCGAGCACCTTCTCCGGCGCCGCCGGCCGCTTCATCAGGCGCAGGATCCGCGGACTCGCATGCTGGAAAGGCACGTCGAGGTAGGCCAGCAGTCCCCGGTCCCGGGGCGTCGCCGCCATCAGCGGAACGACGTCGTCGACGTGCGGATACGGATAGACGTAGTGCAGCCGCACCCAGGCGTCGTGCGCGCGGGCGAGCGCGTCGAGCTCGCGGGCGAGGTCGTGCATCCGCGTCTTGATCGGGCGCCCCTGCCAGAAGCCCGTGCGATACCGGACGTCGACGCCGTACGCGCTGGTGTCCTGCGACACGACGAGCAGCTCCCTGACGCCCGCGCGCAGCAGGCGCTCGGCTTCGCCGAGCACCTCGCCGATCGGGCGCGAAACGAGGTCGCCGCGCATCGACGGGATGATGCAGAACGTGCAGCGGTGATTGCAGCCTTCGCTGATCTTCAGGTAGGCGTAATGCCCCGGCGTGAGCTTGATCCCCTGCGGCGGGACGAGGTCGACGAAAGGATCGTGGGGCTTCGGCAGGTGGGCGTGCACGGCGGCCATCACTTCCTGCGCCGCGTGCGGCCCCGTGACGGCGAGCACCCTCGGATGCGCCTCGCGCACGAATCCACCGCCGTCCTTCGCGCCCAGGCAGCCGGTGACGATCACCTTGCCGTTCTCGTCGAGCGCCTCGCCGATCGCGTCGAGGGATTCCGCGACCGCCGCGTCGATGAAGCCGCAGGTGTTGACGACGACGAGATCGGCGCCCGAGTACGACGCTGCGATCGTGTAACCCTCGGCGCGCAGCTGCGTCAGGATCTGCTCGGAGTCGACGAGCGCCTTCGGGCATCCGAGCGAGACGAAGCCCACGCGCGGGGCGGCGGGGGCGGGGCGTTTGCGGGGCGCGGGCATGCGAATGCGTCAGGCGGTCTGCGGGGAGACACCACGGCAGCTTCGGCCGCAGTGCAACAAGAATT
>DATGDG010000244.1:0-6202 GCA_035311025.1 Casimicrobiaceae bacterium | reverse complement strand
TGCGCGCGCGGTGCTTGAGCATCTCGACCAGCCCCGGTTCATCGAGGGGCGGATCGGTATCGGGCGGGCATGCGAGACTCGTCACGCCGCCCGCGACCGCCGCGGCGAGCTCCGACTCCAGCGTTGCCTTGTGCTCGAGGCCAGGCTCGCGCAATCGCGCCGACAGGTCGACGAGTCCGGGGCAGACGATGCAGCCCCGCGCATCGAGGATGCGATCGGCGCGCCAGCCCGCGGGAGCCTCGCCGATGCCCACGATCCTCCCCGCTTCGACGTAGAGCGAGGCGACGCGATCAACGCCTGCAGCGGGATCGATGACGCGTCCGTCGGCGATCTCGATCTTCACCGCAGGCCCCCCCGCAGCGGTTGCGCTCCGTCGGGCCGCAGGGAACGGGAGGCAGGCGCGCGCATGTCAGTTCGCCGCGACGATCGACAGCACGGCCATCCGCACCGCGATGCCGAACGTCACCTGGGGCAGGATCACGGCGCGCGCCCCGTCGGCCACCGGCGTGTCGATCTCCACGCCGCGGTTCATCGGTCCCGGATGCATGACGATCGCGTCGGGTTTGGCGAGCGCCAGCTTGTCGTCGGTCAGTCCGTAATGCTTGAAATACTCGCCGGGGGACGGCAGCAATGCCCCCTTCATCCGCTCGTTCTGCAGGCGCAGCATCACGACCACGTCGCAGTCGCGCAGGCCCTCGCGCATGTCGTTGCTCACCGTGACGCCCATCGACTCGATGCGCGTGGGAACGAGGGTCCGCGGCGCGATCACGCGGACCTGCGCGGTCTGCATCGTCGTGAGTCCGTGGATCAGCGAGCGCGCGACCCGCGAGTGCAGGACGTCGCCGACGATCGCCACGCTGAGCGCACCGAAATCCTTCTTGTAGTGGCGGATCGTGTAGAGGTCGAGCAGGCCCTGGGTCGGATGGGCGTGGCGGCCGTCGCCCGCGTTCACGACGTGCACGTGCGAGCGGCCCGTCGCGGTCAGGTGGGAGGCGATCAGGTGCGGCGCCCCCGACTGCGAATGGCGCACGACGAACATGTCGGCGTTCATCGCGCACAGGTTGTCGACGGTGTCGAGCAACGACTCGCCTTTCGACGTCGACGACGCCCCGATGTTGAGGTTGATGACGTCGGCAGACAGGCGCTTTGCGGCGATCTCGAAGGTCGTGCGCGTGCGCGTCGAACTCTCGAAGAACAGGTTGAACACCGCCTTGCCGCGCAGCAGCGGGACCTTCTTCACCTCGCGCTCGCCCAGCGAGACGAACGGCTCGGCCGTGTCGAGGATGTGGGTGATGACCTCTGCCGGCAGGCCTTCGAGCGTCAGCAGGTGGACGAGTTCGCCGTTCTTGCCGAGCTGGGGATTCCTGCTCATGCCACACCCGACACGGGCTCGACTCCCAGTGACAGCGTTCCGCCCGGGTCGCGCGACAGCACGATCGACAGGTCCCGCGCCACGGCGACCCGCGCCCCCACATAGGTGGGCTCGATCGGCAGCTCGCGGCCGCCACGGTCGACCAGCACCGCGAGCTCGATGCGCTCGGGCCGCCCGAAGTCGAACAGCTCGTTGATCGCCGCGCGCACGCTGCGCCCGGTGTAGAGCACGTCGTCGATCAGCACGATCGTCGAGCCGCCGACATCGAAGGGTAGCGCGGTGCGCTTGGCGTTGGCCTTGAGGCCCGACAGCGCGTAGTCGTCGCGATAGTAGGATACGTCGATGAAGCCGAGCGGATGGCTGCCGGGAATGCGCGCGGCCAGGCGCTCGGCGATCCACGCGCCACCCGAGTAGATGCCGACGAAGGCCGCATCGTGCGCGACCGCCGGCTGCATGCGCTCGACCAGCGCGGCCAGCGCCGCTTCGGCGTCAGGGAGTCCGGCGGACGTCATGGGTTTCGTCGAACCATGCCTGCAGGATGATCTGTGCCGCCTTCTCGTCGCGCATCGCGCGGCCCGCTCGTCCGCCGCGGCCCGAAGCCGCGAGTTCGTCGCGCGCAACCTCGCTCGTCCAGCGCTCGTCGACCAGATCCGCGGGGAGGGCGTGGCGCTTGCCGATCGCGTCTGCGAACGCCCGCGCCTGCGCGGTCATCGCGTGCGGTGTTCCATCGGCATGCGTCGGCACACCGACGATCAGCCGTTCCGGCCGCCACTCCTCGACCAGCGCAGCGACCGCGGCGAACCGGGCCTCGGCGGAATGCGCATCGACGGTCGCTAGCGGGTGCGCCACCCGCGTCAGCGTATTGCCGACGGCGACGCCGATCCGGCGTGTGCCGAAATCGAAAGCGAGCACCGTCGCCTCGGTCCCGCCCGCGGTCGCGGTCACGCGTGCCCAACATTGTCCGACAGCCGCGATATGTCGATGCCGAGGAGCCGCACCGCGGCCGGCAACCGTTCCTCGACCGGCAGCTCGAAGACGATGCCGGGATCGGCTTCGACGGTCAGCCAGGCGTTCTGCGCGAGCTCCTGCTCGAGCTGCCCGGCCGACCACCCGGCATAGCCCAGCGAAACCAGCATGTCGCGCGGCCCCTCGCCGCGACCCGCGGCCTCGAGGACATCCTTCGACGTCGTGAGGCCGATGTCGTCGGTGACCGCAAGCGTCGATTTCCAGTTGCCGAGCGGGCGGTGCAGAACGAAGCCCTGATCGACCTGGACCGGCCCGCCGTAGTGGACGGGAAGCTCGCGCAGCTCGCTGTCGTCGAGTGGAATCTGGATCTGGTCGAACAGCGTCGACAGCGTCATGTCGGTGCGCCGGTTGACGACGATGCCGAGCGCGCCTTCGGGATTGTGCTCGCAGACGTACGTCAGCGTGTTCGCGAAGTTCGGATCCGTCATCGCCGGCATCGCGATCAGGAAATGGTGGGTGAGCTTCATCATTGCGCCGGTGCGCAATTGTACCTCCGTCGGCATTGACGGTCGCGCGCCTGGGGACCCGGCGGGGCGTGCCCCGGACGCGCCGTGCACCGGGGATTGCAGGTCGGGACTTGCACGATCATAATGCGAATGGTTATCATTCGCGTCATGGCGATCCCCGAACCCGTCTTGCGCAGGAAACCATGACCCCTCCACGACACTTCCTGCTGGCGCTGCTGCTCGTCTGCGGCAGCGCCGCCGCGGCCGATACCCCCGAGATGCAACTGATCCTGCGCGACCACCGTTTCACTCCGGCCGAGGTGCCGGTGCCGGCCAACGCGAGGATCCGGCTGATCGTCGACAACCAGGATCCGACCCCCGAGGAATTCGACAGCCACGCGCTCAATCGCGAGAAAGTGATTCCCGGCCACACCAAGGCGACGATCTTCATCGGACCGCTCGCGCCCGGTCGCTATCCGTTCATGGGCGAGTTCAATGCCGCGACCGCCCAGGGCGCGATCGTCGCGCAATGACGCGCGCATCGCTTGCACTCACGCTCGGTGCGCTGGCCGCGATGGCCGCGTCTTCTTTCGCGCACGCCGATCCCGACGACTACGTCTCGACGCCCGCAGTCGAATATGGCGAGCGGGAACTCGAGCTGCGGCTCGGCACCGCGACCAAGCACGGGGAGGAGCGCGCCAATGCGGGCTCGCTCGCGTTCGGCTACGGCTTGACCCAATGGTGGTTCACCGAGGCCAATGTGAACTTCAACCGCTTCGGAGGTGGGTCGACGCATTTCGACGCCTTCGAATGGGAGAACAAGTTCGAACTGACCGAGCCCGGCGAATACCCGGTCGACGCGGGGCTGCTGGTCGAGGTCGAAATCCCTCACGACCGCGCCGAAGGTTACGAGCTGCGGCTGGGGCCCCTGTTGCAGAAGGATTTCGGGTTGCTGCAGGCCAACGCGAACGTGTTCCTCGCGCGCCAATACCAGGCGGCCGCATCCGAATCCACCGACCTCGACTATCAGTGGCAGCTCAAGTATCGCTGGCGCGAGGCATTCGAGTTCGGTGCCCAGGGATTCGGCGGTGTCGGGCCATGGGATCAATGGTCCCCCGGACACGAGCAGAGCCACGTGCTCGGCCCTGCGGCATTCGGCAAGGTACGCCTCGGTGGCCGGCAGGCGATCGTCTGGAACGCGGCGTACCTCTTCAAGGCGTCGAGCGCCGCGCCGGACCACACGCTGCGAGCGCAGGTCGAGTACGAGTTCTAGAAATCGTTGCGGAGTCGGCCGAGGTGACGGCCCGGGAGCGTCACCTCGGACAAAGACGGAATTTCGTCAATCCTCCTCGTGCCGACGGTGCTTGGCGTACTCGGTGGCGAGTTGGGTCTGCAGGTTCGGCGGCGCCTGCTCGTAATGCGACAGCGCCATCGTCCAGGCGCCGTGGCCGCCGGTCATCGACTTGAGGCGTGCGGCATAGCCGTCGAGCTCCGAAAGTGGTGCCAAGCCGTTGACCGCGAGCATGCCGGCCTGCATCGTCTGCGTCCCGGTCACCTGGCCGCGTCGCGATGACAGGTCGCCGGTCACGTCGCCCATCGTGGTCGCCGGGCAGTTGATCTCGACCCCGACGATGGGCTCGAGCACGATCGGGCGCGCCTTGGCGATCGCGTCGAGGAACGCCTTGCGCCCGGCGGCGACGAACGCGACCTCCTTCGAATCGACCGGATGGTACTTGCCGTCGTAGACGACGACCCGGACGTCCTGCATCGGAAAGCCCGCGACGGGCCCCGCCGCCAGCACCTGCTCGACCCCTTTCTGGACCGCGGGAATCAGCGTGTTCGGTATCGCGCCGCCTTTCACCTGATCGACGAACTCGAATCCTGCACCGCGCGGCAGCGGCTCGATGCGCAGATAGACCTCGCCGAACTGCCCTGCGCCCCCGGTCTGCTTCTTGTGGCGATGGTGGCCCTCGGCCCTGGCCGTCACCGTCTCGCGGTAGGGAACCCTTGGCGGCCGGGTGTCGACCTCGAGCTTGAACTGGCTCGCCATTCGCTCGAGCACCGAGCGCAGGTGCAGATCGCCCAGCCCCCGCAGCACGGTTTCGTTGACCGCCGGGTCGTGCGCGACGACCAGCGTCGGATCCTCGGCCGTCATCTTGTGCAGAACGTCGGAGATCCGCTGCTCGTCGCCGCGCCGCTTGGGCGTGATCGCGAACCCGTGCATCGGCACCGGGAACTCGAGCGGCCGCATGTGGATGTGATCCTCGTCGTGCGAATCGTGGAGCACGCAGTCGAACTCGATCTCGTCGACCTTCGCGACCGCGGCAAGGTCGCCGGGGACGGCGTAATCGATCTCGACGTATTTCCCGCCCTGCAGCATGAACAGGTGTCCGACCTTGAAAGGCTTGCGCCCGTCACCGACGAAGAGCTGGGTGTCGTGCGTGAGCGTGCCCTGGTGGACGCGGAAGATGCCCATCTTGCCGACGAAGGGGTCCATGACGACCTTGAACACGTGCGCGAGGACGTGCTTCGATGGATCGGGCGACGAGCGGAACTCGACGGCTTCGGCGCCCTCGCCCTTGAAGAACAGCGGCGGATTGCCCTCCGTCGGATTGGGGGCGAGCTTGACGAGAATGTCGAGGAGTTCCGCAACACCCGCGCCGGTGCGCGCCGAGGTGAAGCACACCGGCACCAGGTGGCCCTCGCGCAACGCCTTCTCGAAGGGCGCGTGGAGTTGCCCGGGCGAAACCTCGCCCTGCTCGAGGTACAGCGCCATCAGGTCCTCGTCGACCTCGACGACCTGGTCCACCAGCGCCCGATGCGCATCGGCGACCGACGAGAAGTCGGCGTCGCCCGAGGGACTGAAGAAGCAGTCGACGACGCGCCTGCCGCCGTCTGCGGGGAGATTGATCGGCAGGCACTCCTTGCCGAACGCGCTGCGCACCGCCGCAAGCACGCCGGGAAGATCGACGTTCTCCGCATCGATGCGATTGATCACGACCAGGCGGCACAAGCTCCGTTTGGCCGCCCAGTCCATCATCCGGGACGCGATCATCTGGACGCCGGCGGTCGCGTTGACGACGACGGCCGCGGTCTCGACGGCATCGAGCGCGCCGATCGCCTGTCCGATGAAATCGGGAAACCCCGGCGTGTCGACGATGTGGATGCGCGTGCCGTCGGTCTCGAGGTGGACGAGCGACGCACGCAGCGAATGCTGGTAGGTCTTCTCGAGCGGGTCGAAGTCGCTGACGGTGGTGCCGCGCTCGACGCTGCCCGCGACGGGAATGGCCCCCGCCCGGGCAAGCAACGCTTCGGTGAGGGTCGTCTTGCCCGAAGCGCCGTCGCCCACCAGCGCTAC
>DATGDG010000243.1:0-3068 GCA_035311025.1 Casimicrobiaceae bacterium | reverse complement strand
TGCCGCCGCTGAACTTCGCCTCGCAGCGAGCGACCGTGAGCGCGATGGCGCGCCCCTGGTCGTCCTTCACCACCTTCACCGGCGCGAGACCGCCGCGGATGCTGATGCCTTCGGCCAGCGCCTGCTCGATCTCGTGCTTGTTCGCCTGCATCTTGTCGATGCCGAACACGGAGGTCAGCGTCACTTCCGCACCCTGCTTGACAGAAACCTCGGCGACGTCGTGCGCCAGCTGTCCGGCGATCGCGAGTTCCGGGAAGTCGGTGGGCTTGGCGTGGCCGATGTGACCGAGCCGCCGCGCCACCGTTGCGACGTCGATCGAGGTGTCGCCGCCGCCGATCACCACGACGCGCTTGCCGACGTGCCGCAGCCGTCCGTCATTGAACGCCTTGAGGAACGCGGTCGCGGTGACGACGTTCGGCGCGTCGCCGCCGGGGGCCGGCAGCGGCCGGCCCGACTGGGCGCCCATGCCGAGGAACACCGCGTCGAAATCGCGGCGGATCTCGTCCATCGTGATGTCGGTCCCGACGCGGCACCTGAGGCGGACCTTCACGCCGAGCTCGAGAATGCGGTCGATCTCGGCATCGAGCACCTCACGCGGCGTCCGGAAGCCCGGGATGCCGTAGCGCATCATGCCGCCGAGCGCCTCGTGCTCGTCGAAGATCGTGATCTCGTGACCCTTCTTCGCGAGCTGGTAGGCACAGGACAACCCCGCCGGCCCACCGCCGATCACCGCGATCTTCCTGCCGGTCCGGTTCTCGGGTGCGGTGAACTTGAGTCCGTTATGGTTCGCGTACTCGCCGAGGAAGTGTTCGACCGAGTTGATCCCGACGTGGTCCTCGACCTCGTTGCGGTTGCATCCGGTCTCGCAGGGCGCAGGGCAGACGCGGCCCATCACCGACGGGAAGGGATTCGCCTCGGTCAGCCGCCGCCACGCGTACTCCTGCCAGGTCACGCCTGCCGGCGGCTTCTCGATGCCGCGCACGATGTTGAGGTAGCCGCGGATGTCCTCGCCCGACGGGCAGCTGCCCTGGCAGGGAGGCGTCGACTGGACGTAGGTCGGGCACTTGTGCGTCCAGCTGGCCTGGAAGATCTGGTCGCGCCACGACTTCCATTCGTGGTCGCCGTCTTGATAGCGGCGGAACGTGAGCTTCTGCTCCTGCTGGGCCGGGGTGGTCGACATCGAGGTTCTCCGTGGGGACTTCCTAGTGCTTGGGGCCGAGGCGGATCGCGGTGCTGACGAGTTGGTGGACGCCGCCCACCATGTTCATCTTGAATCCGTAGTAGGGCAGGACCTTGGTGAACTGCGCCTTGCAGATCGCGCAGATCGTCGCCATGAAGTTGACGCTCTGGCCATCCGCGACTTCGCGCAGCGCTTCCATCCGCGGCAGCGCGCCCTTGACGCGCAGGTCGAGGAGCTCGTCGGTCAGCAAGCCCCCGCCGCCGCCGCAGCAGAACGTCTGCTCGTGCGTGGTGCCCGGGGCCATCTCGACGTACTTGTTGGCGACCGCGCGAATGATCGCGCGCGGAATCTCGAACTGGCCACCCGGGGTGTCCCCCATGCGCGAGGCGCGGGCGACGTTGCAGGAATCGTGGAAAGTCACGACACGGTGGTCGTTGGCCTCCTTGTCGAGCGTCAGCGCGCCGCGCTGGATCAGGTCCCAGGTCAGCTCGCAGATGTGCATGGGCTGCTTGTAGCGAGGGTCGAGCTGGCTCTGCAGCTGGCGTGCGAACGGGTCGGTACCGCCGGCGCCGATGCCCGCGAGGGTGTTCCACATGCTGTAGGCCACCCGCCAGGCGTGGCCGCACTCGCCGACGACGATGCGCTTGACGCCAAGCTCGAGCGCCGCCTCGCGGATGCGAAGCGCGATCTTCTGCAGCTGGTCGTAGTTGCCGATGAACAGTCCGAAATTGCCCGCTTCGGATGCGCGCGACGACAGCGTCCAGCGGATGCCGGCGGCGTGGAACACCTTGGCGTAGCCGATCAGGCTGTCGACGTGCGGCTCTGCGAAGAAGTCGGCCGACGGCGTGACGAGCAGCACCTCGGCGCCCTTCTCGTCGAGCGGGAAGCGCACGTCGACGCCGGTCTCCTCCTTGACGTCTTCCTCGAGCCCTTCGAGCGTGTCGGCGAGCGCGGGTCCCGGCAGGCCCAGGTTGTTGCCGATCTTGTGGACCTTGCCGATGATCTCGTTCGTGTATTTCTGCCCGAGCCCGGCCGCGTCCATGATCTCCTTGCCGGCCATCGTGATCTCGGCCGTGTCGATGCCGTAGGGGCAGAACACCGAGCAGCGCCGGCATTCCGAGCACTGGTTGTAGTACGAGTACCACTGGTCCAGCACGTCCTTGGTGAGATCGCGCGCTCCGACCAGCTTCGGGAACAGCTTGCCGGCCAGCGTGAAGTGCCGTCGGTAGACGCTGCGCATCAGGTCCTGGCGCGCGACCGGCATGTTGATCGGGTCGCCGGTGCCGAGGAAGTAGTGGCACTTGTCGGAGCAGGCGCCGCAGTGGACGCAGCTGTCGAGATAGACCTTGAGCGATCGGTACTTGCCGAGGAGCTCGCCCATCCGGTCGAGGGCGCGCTGCTGCCACCCTTCCGCGAGCTCGCCCGGGAAGCCGAGCGCCTGCTGCATCTTGTCGGTCGCCACGTACGGCTTCGATCCGGCCATCGACCCGGGAGCGAGGTCGGGCGGCACGGGAAGCGGGCGCAGCGCCGGGGCCTTGACGTCGGCAGCCATGATCAGGGTCCTGGATCGAGGCCGGCCGCCCACGGGGCGACGTGGCGGTGCTCGCGCGGGTCGTCGACCTGGTTGCGGGTCGGCGAGAAGAAGATTCCCGGCGCGTGCAGCAGCTTGCTGAACGGGAACAGCAGCATCAGCAGCGCAACCAGCGACAGGTGGACGTAGAGCGGCGCGCCGGCGGGCAGGGGCTGCCAGTCGAAACGCATCAGCCCGAGGAAGAACGCCTTGACCGAGATGATGTCGGTGTGGGAGACGAACTTCATCACGAGCCCGGATGCCGCGATCGCGATCAGCAGCGCGAGCATCAGGTGGTCCGACGGCGTCGAGATGTAG
>DATGDG010000242.1:0-1542 GCA_035311025.1 Casimicrobiaceae bacterium | reverse complement strand
ACCATCGGCACGAACAGCAGCCACATCAGGCGTTCGCCCTTGTGCTCGGGGACCAGCCCGACATCGTGATGCTTGCGACGGCGTATGCGCCTCGCCATCGCCCCCACGCGCAGCCAGTATGCGGAAACGGTCAGCGCTACGACGAGCAGCGGAACGTCGGGCATCCGTGGGTCACATGCGCTCGATGATCACGGCGATCCCCTGGCCGCCGCCGATGCACATCGTGATCAGGCCGTAGCGCTTGCCGGTGCGATGCAGTTCGTACATCGCCTTGATCGTCAGGATGCACCCGGTGGCTCCGATCGGGTGGCCCAGGGCGACGGCGCCGCCGTTCGGATTGACCTTCGCGGGGTCGAGCCCGAGGTCCTTGCTGACGCCCAGCGCCTGGGCCGCGAACGCCTCGTTGGACTCGATGACGTCGATCTCGGAGACCGCGAGGCCGGCCTTGGAGAGCGCGCTGCGGACCGCGCTCACTGGGCCGAGGCCCATGATCTTCGGGTCGATGCCGGCGTGGCCGTAGGAGACCAGCCGCGCCATCGGTTGCAGGTTCGCACGCTTCGCCGCCTGCATTTCCATCAGGACCACGGCGGCAGCCGCATCGTTGATGCCCGATGCGTTGCCGGCGGTGACCATGCCGTTCTCCTTGGCGAACACCGCCTTGAGCTTGGCCATGCCCTCGAGCGTAGCGTCGGCGCGCACGTGCTCGTCGGTGTCGAACTGCACCGGTCCTTTCCGGCTCTTGAGCTCGATCGGCAGGATCTGCGACTTGAAGCGCCCATCGGCGATGGCGGCGGCCGCGCGGCGGTGGCTCTCTACGGCGAACGCATCCTGCTGCTCGCGGGTGACGCCGCAGCGGGTCGCGACGTTCTCCGCGGTGATGCCCATGTGCACGGTGTCGAAGGGATCGGTCAGCGCGCCGACCATCATGTCGACGGTCTTCGCGTCGCCCATCCGGGCGCCCCAGCGCTGGCTCAGGTTCGCGTAGGCGGCGCGGCTCATGCTCTCCACGCCGCCGCCGACTGCGGCGTCGACGTCGCCCAGCATGATGTACTGCGACGCGCTGACGATCGCCTGCATGCCGCTGCCGCACAGCCGGTTGACCGTCATCGCACCGCTGGCATGCGGCAGGCCGCCGTTGACTGCCACGACACGCGAGATGTACATGTCCTTAGCTTCGGTGTGGATGACGTTCCCGAAGACGCACTGGCCGATCTGCTGCGGATCGATCTTCGCCCGCGTCACCGCCTCGCGCACGACCCGGGCGCCGAGGTCCGTCGGCGCGATGTCCTTCAGCGACCCGCCGTAATCGCCGATCGCGGTGCGGACGCCGCTCAGAATGACGACTTCACGTTCGTTGGCCATGGCTGTCTCCTCTGCAAACTTGGATTATCCTACGCTCTGCTTCGCAGGACGGCGCAGGATGCGCACTTGACGCGCGAAGGCGAGGAGAGGACATGGCAGCAGAAACCCGATGGCGCCACCACGGCGTGCGCGTGGTCGCGTCGAACCAGCTCGACCCCAACACCGCACAGACGCCCGGCA
>DATGDG010000241.1:0-2375 GCA_035311025.1 Casimicrobiaceae bacterium | reverse complement strand
ACTACCTGCGCCAGCTGCCCGAGAACGGCGATCTGCAGGTCAACCTCGTCGACAAGCACGAGCGCGATCGCCAGAGCCACGAGATCGCCAATGCGGTGCGCCCCGAGCTCGAGAAGATCGCCGCGAAGTTCGGCGCCAAGGTCAAGGTCGTCGAGGTCCCGCCGGGACCGCCGGTGCTCTCGCCGATCGTCGCCGAGGTCTACGGCCCCGACGAAGCGGGGCGCCACAAGGTCGCCGAATTCGTGCGCCAGCAGTTCATGCGCGAGCCGGGCATGGTCGGCATCGACGATTCGATCGAGGAAAGCGCGCCCAAGATCCTCGTCCACGTCGACCAGGCGCGCGCGGCCGCGCTGGGCGTGTCCCAGGCCGACATCGTCGCGACCATGCGGATGGCGCTCGATGGCGAGGACGTCACGATGCTGCACGACGGCCAGGCGAAATACGGGGTGCCGGTGCGCCTGACGCTTCCGGCCGAGAGGCAGTCGAAGCTCGACGAACTGCTGGCGATGAAGGTGCACGGCAGCAGCGGCGCGCTGGTGCCGCTGTCGGAGGTCATTCAGGCTCGCCGCGTCGAGCGCGACCTGACCCGCTACCACAAGGACCTGCTGCCGGTCTCGTACGTGATCGCCGACGTCGCCGGCAAGATCGACAGTCCGCTCTACGGGATGTTCGGCGTGCGCAAGTATCTTGCGGGCGTGAATCTGCCCGAGGGCGGAAAGCTCGGCGAGTATTTCATCAGGCAGCCGTCGGATCCTTTCCGCGCCTACTCGCTCAAGTGGGACGGCGAGTGGCAGGTCACCTACGAGACCTTCCGCGACATGGGGATCGCCTACGCGGTCGGGCTGGTCCTGATCTACCTGCTCGTCGTCGCGCAGTTCGGCTCCTACATGACGCCGCTGGTCATCATGGCGCCGATTCCGCTCACCATCATCGGCGTGATGCCGGGGCACGCGCTGCTGCATGCGCAGTTCACGGCGACGTCGATGATCGGCATGATCGCGCTCGCCGGCATCATCGTGCGCAACTCGATCCTGCTCGTCGACTTCATCAACCTCCAGGTCGAGCGCGGCGTTCCGTTCGCGGAAGCGGTCGTCAACTCCGCCGCGGCACGCGCCAAGCCGATCGCGCTGACCGGCCTCGCCGCGATGCTCGGTGCGACGTTCATCCTCGACGATCCGATCTTCAACGGCCTCGCGATCGCGCTGATCTTCGGGATCCTGGTGTCGACGCTGTTGACGCTGGTCGTCATCCCGGTTCTCTACTACGCCGTCAACCGGAAGCGGTTCCGGTGAGCGGTTCCCATCCCCGACCTGAAGGAGTCGTTCCTGCCATGACCACCAACCGTCTGATCCGCATGTTCGCCGGCAGCTTCGTGCTGCTCTCGCTCGCGCTGGGCATCCAGGGCAGCCCTCTGTTCGTCAGCGCCAACTGGTTGTGGTTCACCGCTTTCGTCGGCGCCAACCTGCTGCAGAGCAGCTTCACGCGCTTCTGCCCCCTGGAGACGGTTCTCAAGCGGCTGGGCGCGCGCGAAGGCTGCTGAGCCGCGCAGCCGCGCGCACCGCGCCCGCGCCCGATAGCCTCACCCGCGTCGCTCGCACCCAGACCTCCCGCTCGCGAGAGGGCTGGGGCGAGGGCGGGTCGGATCAGCCGATCTTCACCGGAACGAAGATCTGCTGTCCGTTGCGCTCAATCAGCAGCGCGACGTTCTTGCCCGCCTTCTCGATCTGGTGCTTGAGGCCCTCGACCGTCGTCACCTTGGTCGAGCCGACCCGCACGATGACGTCGCCCGGCTGGATCCCGGCGTCGGCCGCGGGCCCGGTCGAGTCCTCGACGACCAGTCCGTCATGCCCCACTTCGCGCTTCTCGTCGGGCGTCAGCGGACGGACGGCGACCCCGAGCTTGTTGCCCTGGCTCGCATCGCTCGAGCCCGCGCTCGCGACCTTCGTGTGACCGCCCCATGATCCGACGGTCGCTTCGAGCGTCATCGGCTTCTTGTCGCGCCAGATCTCGACGTTGATCTTGGTCCCCGGCGCCATGTTGCCGATGCGGCTGGTCACGTCGGTACTGTCGGTGACGGCGACATTGTCGATCTTGCGGATGATGTCGCCGGTCTTGAACCCTGCCTTGTCGGCCGGACTGCCTTTCTCGACGTTGCCGACGAGCGCTCCGTTCGAGTCGGGAAGCCCGAAGCTCTCGGCGAGCGACTGGTCGAGCCCCTGGATGCCGATGCCGAGGCGTCCGTGGTTCACGTGGCCGTGTGCCTTCAGCTGCTGCGCGACGTTTTCGGCGACCTTCGCCGGAATCGCGAACGACAGTCCCATGAAGCCGCCGGACCGGCTGTAGATCTGCGAGTTCACGCCGACGACCTGGCCTGC
>DATGDG010000240.1:0-2513 GCA_035311025.1 Casimicrobiaceae bacterium | reverse complement strand
GATGTCGGTTTCCAGATCGGTCAAACGCTTCTTGGACTCGGCGTCCTTTTCCTTCTTCAGCGCCTCGCGCTGGATCTTCAGCTGGATCAGCCGGCGCTCGAGCCGATCGAGTTCCTCGGGCTTGGAGTCGATCTCCATGCGGATGCGCGAGGCCGCCTCGTCCATCAGGTCGATGGCCTTGTCCGGCAGCTGGCGGTCGGCGATGTAGCGGTTCGAAAGCGTCGCCGCCGCGACGATCGCCGGATCGGTGATCTCGACGCCGTGATGCACGGCGTAGCGTTCCTTCAGCCCGCGCAGGATCGCGATCGTATCCTCGACGCTCGGTTCGCCGACGAAGACCTTCTGGAAGCGCCGTTCGAGCGCGGCATCCTTCTCGACGTACTTGCGGTATTCGTCGAGCGTCGTCGCGCCGATGCAATGCAGCTCGCCGCGCGCGAGCGCGGGCTTGAGCATGTTGCCGGCGTCCATCGACCCTTCGGCCTTGCCGGCGCCGACCATCGTGTGCAGCTCGTCGATGAAGACGATCGTGCGCCCCGCGTCGGCGGCGATGTCCTTCAGCACGGCTTTCAGGCGCTCCTCGAACTCGCCGCGGTACTTGGCGCCGGCGAGAAGCTGCGCCATGTCGAGCGACAGCACGCGCTTGCCCTTCAACGTCTCCGGCACCTCGCCGTTGACGATGCGCTGCGCCAAGCCCTCGACGATCGCGGTCTTGCCCACCCCGGGTTCGCCGATCAGGACCGGGTTGTTCTTGGTGCGCCGCTGCAGGATCTGGATCGTCCGGCGGATCTCGTCGTCGCGACCGATGACCGGATCGAGCTTGCCGTCGCGCGCCCGCTCGGTGAGGTCGATCGTGTATTTCTTCAGCGCCTCGCGCTGGCCTTCGGCCTCCTGGCTGTCGACACCCGCACCTCCGCGGACCGCGTCGATCGCCGATTCCAGCGCCTTGCGCGTCAGGCCCTGCTCCTTCAGCAGGCGCCCGACCGCACCCTTGTCGTCGGCTGCCGCCAGCAGGAAGAGCTCGGAGGCGATGAACTGGTCGCCGCGCTTCCCCGCCTCCTTGTCGGTCAGGTTCAGCAGGTTGTTGAGGTCCCGGGAGACCCCGATCTCCCCGCCGGTGCCTTCGACCTTGGGCAGGTTGGCAATCGCCGTCTTGAGCGCCCCCTGCAGCTTCGGCACAGCGACGCCGGCGCGAGCCAATAGCGATGCCGTCCCGCCGTCTTCCTGGGCGAGCAGCGCCGCCAGCAGGTGCTGGGGCTCGATGAAACCGTTGTCATTGCCCAGCGCGAGGCTCTGGGCGTCGGCGAGGGCCTGCTGGAACTTGGTCGTGAGCTTGTCGAAGCGCATGGTCTGGATTCTTGGGGGGTTGAGCGCGAGCTACGGTGAAAATGAGGCGCGCCGGGGCCATTTCAAGGTTCGGCACACGGATTTGGGTGCATCATCGTGCGTTTTGGGGAGGCGCGCCGCGGTCCGCGGCGCGCCCCCGGACCCGCATCGGAGGCGCGCGATGGACGACACGGACCCTGCAGTCGGCACGGTGACCGTCAGCCGCAATGGCCCGTACCTGGTGACCGGGAATTTGCCGATCGGCAAGCAGGTCATCGGCACCGATCCGCAAGGCAATTCGGTCCGATGGGAGGCGGGCCACGCCTACCCGCACCCTGCCCGCTATGCGCTTTGCCGCTGCGGCCACAGCGCCGACAAGCCCTTCTGCGACGGCACGCACAAGCGGATCGGCTTCGACGGAACCGAGACGGCGAGCCGCGAGCCGTACATGGCGCAGGCGAAGCTGCTGCGCGGCCCCGCGATGTCGCTGACCGATGTCGAGGCGCTGTGCGCGTTCGGGCGCTTCTGCGATCCCAACGGCTCGGTCTGGACGCTGGTCGATGCCAGCGGCGAATCCGCGGCGCGGGCCGCGTTCACGCGCCAGACCTGCGACTGTCCGTCAGGGCGTCTGGTCGCCTGGGACAACGCGACCGGCAAGCCGGTCGAGCACCGCTACGAGCCGTCGATCGGCGTCGTCGAGGACCCCACCAAAGGCTGCGCCGGGCCCCTGTGGCTGCGCGGAGGCGTGCAGGTGATCGGCGCCGACGGATTCCGCTACGAAGTGCGCAACCGGGTGACGCTGTGCCGCTGCGGGGCGTCGCGGAACAAGCCCTTCTGCGACGGGACGCACGCCGCGATCGGGTTCCGGGACGACCGCTGAGGCTGCGCTCGCGGAAACGCCGGCGCAGGTCGGGCGGCACGGCTCGAAGTGCTCGTAAGCGGGCAGGCGGTCCGCGCGCTCAGTCGAATTCCTCGTAGAAACCGAGCTTGCGGTGCAGCGGCGCGTCGTCGACGACGAACACGAACGCCGGCGTCTTCCCCGAGGCGTTGGCGAGCCGGATCTCGGCGTGGGTCGGCGCGGCGAAGGTATCCGACTCGCCAAAGGCCATCGCCTGGCCGTCGACCGTCGCGGTCCCCGAGCCTTCGACGACATGGAACACCGACGAAGCGGAGCGACGGGTGCGCCGCAG
>DATGDG010000239.1:0-8240 GCA_035311025.1 Casimicrobiaceae bacterium | reverse complement strand
GTGATGGCGGGCATGGGCGTGAGCTTCCTGTCGCTGCACACGGTCGTGCTCGAGGTCGCAACCGGACGCATCGTCGTCCTCAACGTCGTGGGCACGCCGGTAATGCGCGCCTGGCACGTCGTCCACCGCGAAAAGAAGCGGCTCTCGCCGGCAGCGCAGGCGTTCAAGGCGTTCCTGCTCGAAGGTGGCGAGGACCTGCTCGCCAGGGCCCTGGCGTAGGCCCTGCGACCGCGACACCGCCGCGGCGCCCGGCATGATAAAAAGGCGGCTTTGCGACGGAGTGAACCGGTGACGATGCGAAGCCCGATGCGATGGCTCGGCCTGGCCCTGATGCTGCTGACGGGCGGGGTGTCCGCGCAGGCGCAGACGCTGCAGAAGATCGTGTTCTCGACCGACTGGCTCGCCGAGGCCGAGCACGGCGGCTTCTACCAGGCGCTCGCCGACGGGACCTACCGCAAGTACGGCCTCGACGTGACGATCCGCATGGGCGGGCCGCAGGTGAACGGACTGCAGCTGCTGGCCGCGGGCCAGATCGACATCGCGATGGCCGATGCGCTGCAGGTGGTGTCGGCGGTCGAGCAGGACGTGCCCGTGGTCGCGATCGCGGCAACGTTCCAGAAGAACCCGACGGTGCTGATCGCGCATCCCGGCGTCCACCGCCTCGAGGACCTCAAGGGCCAGCCGATCGCGATCGGCGCCGCATCCAACACGACGTTCTGGCCGTGGCTGCGCCAGCAGTTCGGATTCACCGACGCACAGAAGCGACCCTACGGCTTCTCGGTACAGCCCTTTCTCGCCGAACCGTCGCTGTCCCAGCAGGGATTCGTGACCTCCGAGCCGTACTCGATCGAGAAGGCCGGCATCAAGCCAGTCGTGTTCCTGCTCGCCGACCGCGGCTATCCGCCGTATTCCGAGACCCTGGTCGTGACGCGGTCGACGCTTGCGGACAGGCGCGACGCCCTCGAGCGCTTCATCCGGGCATCGGCCGAGGGTTGGAGGAGCTACCTCGCCCATCCCGCGGCCGGCAACGCGCTGATCCGCAAGGCGAACCCCGAGATGAGCGAAGACCTGCTCGCCTACGGGCTGCGCAAGCTGAACGAGTACGGCATCGTCGTCAACGCGGACGCGCGCAAGTTCGGCCTGCTGACAATGACGGACCGGCGGTGGAAGGCGACGTTCGACTTCCTGCGCGAAGCCGGCCTCGCCAAGCCGAACGTCGATTACGCAAAGGCGTATACCCTCGACCTCGTGAAGGCCGTGCGCGTGGTGCCGTGAGTGGCGGCAGTGGCGATCCCCGACCCGCGCAGCCGCCGCCGGGGGCGCCGCTGGTCGAGCTCGCCGGCGTTTCCAGGACCTATGCCAACGGCACCCGCGCACTCGCCGAAGTCGACCTCGTGGTCCGGCACGGCGAGTTCCTGACGCTCGTCGGGCCTTCCGGCTGCGGCAAGTCCACGCTGCTCAACCTGATTGCCGGTCTCGCTCGGCCGACTTCGGGACGGATCACCTGGCATGAAGCCACGGATACGCCCCCAGCCCGTGCCGCGGCCGGGCGGACTGCATCAGGCGTTTCCCGCGCCCACGGCCACCACCCGCGCATCGGTTTCGTCTTCCAGTCGCCGACGCTGATGCCCTGGGCAAGGCTTTCGACGAACGTCCGGCTGCCGCTCGACCTTGCAGGCGTCCCGCGCCGGGTCGCGGACGAGGCGGTCGCGGCGGCGCTCGAGCGGGTGAACCTTGCCGGCTTCGCCCGTCACCTGCCGCGCGAGCTGTCGGGCGGCATGCAGATGCGCGCTTCGATCGCCCGGGCGCTGGTCACCGAACCCGAGCTGCTGCTGATGGACGAGCCTTTCGCCGCTCTCGACGAATTCACGCGGCAGCGTCTCGACGGCGAATTGCTTTCGCTGTGGTCGGCGCAACGCTTCACCGTCGTCTTCGTGACCCACAGCATCCACGAGGCGGTATTCCTGTCGACACGGGTCGCGGTGATGGCCGCGCGTCCCGGACGCATCCTCGACGCCTGGGACGTCCCGGAACCCTACCCGCGCGACGACAGGTACCGCGTGTCCACGGGGTTCGCGGCGCTGGCACAGCGACTTTCCTCGCGCGTCGCTGACGCCGGGACGGAGGCACTGCCGCGATGAGCCCGACGGGCCGCCCCGAGGGCGAATACGGAAGTGCGCAGCACGAAGCCAGCCCGGTGAGCGCCCGTGTGCTGCGTGTGCTCGCGCCTCTCGTGGTCGCACTCGTCGCGCTCGCCGTCTGGCAGGTGCTGGTCGTGGTCAACCACGTGCCGGCCTATCTCGTCCCGTCGCCGCTGCGGGTCATCCGGACGCTCTATGTCGACCGGGGCCTGCTGCTGGCCTCGCTCGCGGTGACCCTCGGCGTCGCGCTGACCGCGCTCGCGCTGGCCGTCGTCATCGGCGTCGCGATCGCACTGGTGTTTGCACAGAGCCGCTGGATCGAGATGAGCCTGTTTCCCTACGCGATCCTGCTGCAGGTGACGCCAATCGTCTCGATCGCCCCACTGATCATCATCTGGGTGCACGACACCCGAACCGCGCTCGTGCTGTGCGCCGTCGTCGTCGCGATCTTCCCGATCATCTCGAACACGACGCTCGGATTGCGCAGCGTCGACCGGGGCCTCGCCAACCTGTTCCGCCTCTCCCGCGCGACGCGCTGGCAGACGCTGTGGCGGCTGCGGGTACCGAGCGCCTTGCCGTATTTCTTCGGCGGGCTGCGGATCGCGAGCGGGCTCGCGCTGATCGGCGCAGTCGTCGCCGAGTTCGTCGCCGGCACCGGCGGCCAGGGGGCGGGCCTCGCCTATCAGATCCTGCTCGCCGGAATCCAGCTCAACATCCCGCGACTGTTCGCGGCGCTGTTGCTGATCGCGGCGGCGGGTGTCGCGATGTTCGCCGCGACCGTCGGCCTGTCACGCCTGGCGCTCGCCCGCTGGCACGAAAGCGAGCTCCCGAGGGACGAGTAGCGCCCCCGGCAGGCGCAGCGCGGGAGCCCGGCGGTAAACTCGCGCGATGAACGGCAGGCGATGGGACGTCTACTGCCGGGTCGTCGACAACTACGGCGATGCCGGCGTCGCGTGGCGCCTCGCACGACAGCTCGCGTCCGAGCATGCGCTCGACGTGACGATGTGGATCGATCGGATCGCCACGCTCGCGCGCTTCGAGCCCGCGCTCGATCCGCGGGCCCCGACCCAGTGGCATCGCGGCGTCACCGTCCGCGTGCTGGACGAGACTGCCGGCGGGGATCGACTGCCGGATGTCGTCGTCGAGGCCTTCGGCTGCGGACTGCCCGAGGGCTGCCTCGATGCGATGGAGGCAAGCGAAAGGCCGCCGCTCTGGTTCAATCTCGAATACCTGTCGGCGGAGCCCTGGGTCGACACCGTGCACGGCCTGGCCTCGCCGCTTCCGCAGCGCGCGCTCACCCGCTACTTCTGGTTCCCCGGGTTCACGCCGCGTACCGGCGGCCTGATCCGCGAGATGGGCCTGCTCCAGAGCCGCGACCGTTACCTGCACGACCTGGACGCGCGCAGCTTGCGCGACGGCGCACGGGAGGCGCGCGGCGGCCGATCCGACGCGCTTCGCCTCGTGCTCTTCTGCTATCCGAGCAGGGCCCTTCCGGCGCTTTTCGACGCGTGGGCCGAGGGCGACGAGGCGATCGTGTGCACGGTGCCCGACGGCGTGGCGACGGCCGCACTCGACGCCTGGCTGCACGGGGACGTCCCGCACGCGGGCCAGTCGGTGACCCATGGCCGGCTGACGCTGTCGATCCGCCCGTTCTCGACCCAGGAGGAATTCGATCGCCTGCTGTGGGCGTCGGAGGTGAACTTCGTCCGCGGCGAGGATTCGTTCGTCCGCGCACAGTGGGCTGCCCGCGCCTTCGTCTGGCAGCCGTATCCGCAGGACGAGCGTGCGCACGTGCTGAAGCTCGAGGCCTTCGTCGACCGCTACACGGCCGAGATGCCCGGCGTTGCCCGCGGGGCCCTGCTGGCCTTCTGGCGGGCGTTCAACGCCGAGGACGGCGCTGCGGCGGCGGCCGCGTGGCCGGCATTCCGGGCAGCCTCGGAAGCGCTGCGCCGCCACGGACTGCACTGGGCCGGCCATCTCGCCTCCCTGCCCGATCTTGCTGCCGGCCTTGTTGAATTTACCCAGCGCCGGCTATAATTATCGGTTTTCCAACATCGCAACGTCATTCGCCGGCCCCGCCGGCGGAGCACCCAGGAATCGACATGAAAACCGCCCAGGAAGTGCGCGCCGGCAACGTGATCATGATCGGCAGCAACCCGATGGTCGTGCAGAAGGCCGAGTTCACCAAGTCGGGCCGCAACGCATCGGTCGTCAAGATGAAGCTCAGGAACCTGCTCTCCGGCGGCGGGACCGAGACCGTCTACCGCGCCGACGAGAAGTTCGACGTCATCCAGCTCGAGCGCAAGGAAGTCACGTATTCGTACTTCGCCGATCCGATGTACGTGTTCATGGACCAGGAATTCAACCAGTACGACGTCGAGAAGGAGAACATGGAATCCGCTCTCCCTTACCTCGAGGACGGACTGCCCTGCGAGCTCACCTTCTACGAAGGCAAGGCGATCTCGGTCGAGTTGCCGACGTCGGTCATACGCGAGGTTTCCTACACCGAGCCTGCGGTCAAGGGCGACACCTCGGGCAAGGTGATGAAGCCTGCCAGGATCGCCAGCGGCTTCGAGGTCCCGGTGCCGCTGTTCGTGAACACCGGCGACAAGATCGAGATCGACACGCGTACCGGCGAATACCGCCGCCGCGTCTGATCACGCGGGGCGCCTGCGGGTGCCCCCGCCCTCCCTCTTGCGAGGGCCGGGTCCCCGGCACGCCTAGTGCAGGATCGCGCCCTCGCGCTGCTGCTCGGCGAGCAGCATCTCCCTCAACCGATCGAAGAACGCCACGATCGGTGACACGCCCGGCCTTCGCTCGGGGCGGAACGAGTCGCGCAGCGAAGCCGACCCCGCGACTGCGGCAGGCAGCTCGTCGGGAGAGATCGCCGCCATCGGGGGCTGCAGCGGATAGTCGAAACCCGAGCGGCGGTCGGATTCCCATCGTGCGGCATGCTCGAGCCACGCCTGCAGCGCCGGCAGGGTGCCAGGCAGCTGGTCGAGCGTCGCGATCAGCGCGTCGAGCATCAGGTCGTCGATGGCCGCAAGCAGCGCTGCGAATTCGAACATGATGCGCCCCCCGTCTCGTGTCCCGCCGCCCGGCGCGGCCCCGGAGCTCTTCGGCCACGCATGAGGCTCTCCGGCCAGGCGGCGGTCATCTTATCGCGAAGTCGACGCGCGTTGGCAGCCCCTTGTCGGTGATCCCGTCGGTGCCGAGCTTCGGCGCGACGATGAACACCCGGTCGGCCGCGACGTGCCCGTGCTCGACCAGCCAGGTCTTCACGCCCTGCGCGCGGGCGTTCGCCAGGGCCACCAGCGCCTGATCGTCGACCTTGTAGCTGTCGAGCAGCAACTTCTCCATCTCGGCGTCGGGAATCGTCTTGGCGAATCCCAGGACGTTCCGGGGCTTGTCGGGAAGCTTTGTCGCGCCGTAGACCGCCGCGAGGTATTTCGGATATTCGGCGGCATCGATCCGGATCTCGTCGAGCTGCGGGGCTGACTCGCCGTACGCGGCGAGCGCCTTCTGCTTCTGGGCGCGCATTGCGTTCTCCAGCCGCGCGCGCTTCAGTCCCTCTCGATCGACATCGGGCACCGCCCGTCCCGATGCATCGAGCTTCAACGCCGGACGATCCGCGAGCGCCTTGGCCAGCGTCTCAAGCTTGGCCTGTGCCGCAGCGGACAGGTCGGCATGCCCCGGCGCGAACTCGACCCAGGCCAGCTGCTCGCCCCCGCCTCCGGCGATCGACCCCAGCAGCGCGAAGGGCGCCGTCACCGCCCGGGTGATCAGGTTGACGAAAATCTGCACCAGGACCCGCCAGATCGAGAACTGCGGATCGTCGAGCGTCCCCTGGATCGGCAGGTTCAGGTTGATCACGCCGTTGCGGTCCTTGAGCAGCGCGACGGCGAGCAACACCGGCAGCTTGGTCGCCGTCGGGCTGTCGACGCGCTCGCCGAAGGTCAGCTGGTCGAGCCGCAGCTGGTTGGTCGCAGCGAGCTTGCGGTCGTCGACCTTGTAGTGAACCTCCATCGACAGCTTGCCCTTGGTGATGCCATAGCCGGCATACTTGATCGAATACGGCGTCAACGGCGGCAGGTCGATGTCGGTCGCCTTCGCGGTCAAGTCGAGGTGGAGCTGCCTCGCGAACGGGTTGATCGTGCCGCGGATGTCGACGGGCGCCGTGCCTTGGATACGCCCGGCGAGATCGACTTCGCCGGCCTGCGACGCCGACAGCGCGGACACGCTGCCTGCAACGCCGCTCAGGTGCGTCGAAAAGTTGGGCTTCACGAACAAGTCCGAATATTCGACATCCCCGTTCGCGACCTCGATGCGGCCGATCGAAACCGGCAGCGCGTTCGCTTCGGCGGCCCCGGCCGACAGGGACTTGCTCGTCACGCCCGACGACGTCGACGACGCGGTCGTTGCAGCGGCCTGCACTGCG
This sequence comes from Casimicrobiaceae bacterium, assembly GCA_035311025.1. GTDB lineage: Bacteria > Pseudomonadota > Gammaproteobacteria > Burkholderiales > Casimicrobiaceae > VBCG01. The sequence continues at coordinate 1,661 of DATGDG010000239.1, read as the reverse complement.
GCCGATTGCGGCGCCAGCAGTTGCTGCAGATTGAGCGTCGCGTCGGCGTTGAGAATGATCCGGGCGTAGAAGGTGTCCAGAGCCACGGCGCCCAGCCCGATCTTCAGCGGCTCCGACACCACGTCGACCCCCGTGAACGCCAGCGTCTTCCAGCGCATCAGCTCCTGCGACTCGGGCCGGTCGAGGGAATCGAAGTCGCTGACCGTCACGTCGCCGGCAAACGCTGCCCGCGGCGGGCCGCGATCGGCGGCCGCGAAGGTCAGGCGACCCTTGGCGGCAACGGTGCCGGCCGCGACGACGATGTTGGTCTGCGACTCGAAATAGGGTCGGAGCGGAACGAGGTCGATGCCGGTCGCGTCGATGCGCCAGTCGAGGTTGGTCGGCTGCGTGCCCAGCGCGCCGGCGATGCGGATGCGTCCGGCCTTGCCGACGCGAACAAAGGCCTCGATCCGGCCTTTCGCCCCCTTCGCGTTGCTGAAGTCATCGATCGCGATCCGCTCGTCGGGAATGCGCAGCTTGACCGGCGTCTCGGGGACGCGATCCTCGAAGTCTGCTGCGACGCCCTCGAGCAGCGCCTTGCGGACAAGCAGCGTCCATCCTGGATCGGCGCTGGCGCCGGCGTCGACGCGGCCAGCGGCCCCCGACCGGGATTCGACCGATGTCGCCGCATCGGCCGTGCGCAGGAGGCGCTGGTAATTGACGACGCCGTCCGCCTGCCTGAGGACGCGCAGCGACCCGCGCTGCCACGTGGCGCTGTCGATGCTCACGCTGCGCCTGTCCAGATCGAAAGCGATGCCGGTCAGGTCGGTGTGCCCCATCTGCCACAACGGCTCGCGATCCCCCGGGAGCGCAGCGACCATGTCGGTCAGCCCGGCAACGCCCCGGGTGAGGACCAATCGCGGCGATCCTCCGGAGATCGCGGCGTCGAAATCGCCGGTGAAGTCGAGCGTGCCGCGGCGCACGTCGAGGTTGAGCGCCGATGCGTAATAGGGATAGAGCCTCGCGAGCGGAAGCTTGACCACCGAGACGTTCCCTCGCGCCGATCGATCGGCGATGTTCGCTTCGGCGCGCAACGCGAAGTGCGCACCCTCCCCGGAATCGAAGGCGATGTCCACCGTCCCCGGCGGCCCTTTCGACGCGAGCTTCCTGCCCTCCAGCGATACGTTCGACAGCGTGTCCTTGAATTCGGGGGCCACCGCGGCGTCGTCGATGCGGACGATGCCGGCACCGATGTGGGTCTCGGCGATGTCGAAGGCCCACTCGGCGGGCGCGGCGGCGCCGGCGGGCGTCGTCGCGGACGCAGCGCCTGCCGTGGCAGCACGTGCCGTGGCGCGCGGCGCGGCGGGCGCATGATTGGCGAACAGCCGCCCGAACTCCAGCGAGCCGTCGGCGTAGCGCCGCAGGTCGAACTCCGGCACATCCACCGCCACGCGATCGATGGCGATCGTCCGGGCGAGGACATCGATCCTGCCGATCGTCGTCTCGATCGTCCTGGCCGAGGCGAGCGGCGTTCCGTCACCGCGGCGCAGCGCCAGCCCGTCGATGCGCGCGGTGCCTGCGAGCGTCACCGTGCTTGGCACGCTCCCGGCGGTGACGAACGCGAGCTTGAGCCGCGTCGTGAGCGCGCCGCCGGCGAGCTTCAGTCCCTGGGGCAGCGGCCC
>DATGDG010000238.1:0-3163 GCA_035311025.1 Casimicrobiaceae bacterium | reverse complement strand
GTGAGAAATGGTCGTAAGGGAGGGTCTCCCAGTCGGGGAACACGCTGATCCTGAGCTGCGGCGCGAACCAGGTGATTTCCTCGGCGAGCCTCGCGGCTGCGTGTGCGTCGGCGCAGACGATCGCGAGGATCCGGTGCGCCTCGCGCGCGGCGAGTGCGGCCTGCGCGAGCGCAACGGCGTCGGCGGAACCCGCGAACGCCGGCAACGTGACGCGCCGACCGCTTTCGGGAAGCGCGGGCACGAGCGAGGGCAGCGCCGCAAAGGGATTTGCGATCGGGGTAAAGGCGGGTGCGGCGGCGGGTTCGCGTGCTGCCGGACTGGCTGCGGCGGCGGCCGTCGCAGCATCGGTCGGAGCCGGCGGCATGCGAATGGAAGGCGGTGTTCGGTCGTCCGTGCGAATTATACGCGGTACCCCCGTGAGATAATCCGCGCATGGCTGTCACCACGGCGCGCGATGGACGCGGATCGGCGATCGCGCTGCTGACGCTGGCGCCATTCTTCTGGTCGATCAACTGGATCGTCGGCCGCGGACTCGCCGACGACGTTCCCCCGCTGGCGATGACCTTCTATCGCTGGCTGTTCGCGATCGTGATCCTCGCGCCGTTCGCGCTGCCGTCGCTGCGGCGCGACCTGCCCCTGATCCGGCGGCACTGGAAAGCGCTCGCCGGGCTCGGCATCGTTGGCGTCGGCACACACAACGCGCTCGCCTATCTCGGCCTGCACTACACGACGGCGGTGAACGGGGTGATCCTCAACTCGTTCATCCCGGTGATGATCGTCGCGTTCTCCTGGGTCCTGTTGCGCGAGCGCCTGTCGCCGTTCGGCCTCGCGGGCGTCGTGGTCTCGCTCGGCGGCGTCCTGACCATCCTGTCGCGTGGATCGGTCGCCGCGCTGCTTGCATTCCGCCTGAACGGTGGCGACCTCCTGATCGTGCTGTCGATGGCGATGTGGTCGCTGTACACGATCGGCCTGCGCTGGCGCCCGCCCGGCATCCGGATGCTGTCTTTCCTGTTCGTCATCGCCTGCGTCGGCGACGCTGCGGTGTTCCCGCTCTACCTGGTCGAGTCGGCGTCGGGCCATCCGATGGTGTGGACCTGGACGACGCTGATTGCGATCGCCGGCATCGCACTGTTCTCGTCGGTGCTGGCCTACGTGTTCTGGAGCCGCGGTGTCGAGCGGCTGGGCGCGAGCGTCGCCGGCCTGTTCGTGCACCTGATGCCGGTGTTCGGGGTCGTCCTCGCCTGGGCCGCGCTGGGCGAGCGGCTTGCGCCGTACCACGTCGCCGGCATTGCCCTGATCCTGGGCGGCATCTGGGCGACCAGCAGGACAGGCAGGGTGGTCGCGGCGGGAACGGACTAGGGCGCGGTCGCCGCGTCCTTGGCCGGCGTGCGGCCGTAGCGGTCGTCGAAGCGGACGATGTCGTCTTCGCCCAGGTAGTCCCCGCACTGCACTTCGATGATCGCCAGCGGCTCGCTGCCGCGGTTCTCGAGGCGGTGGCGGGTCTCGACCGGAATGTAGGTCGACTCGTTCGGACGCACGTCGAATTCGCGCTCGCCGTTGGTGACGTGCGCGACGCCGCGCACGACGACCCAGTGTTCACTGCGCCGGTGATGCAGCTGCAGCGACAGCGCGGCACCCGGCCGCACCTCGATGCGCTTGATCTTGAATCCCGGGGCCTCCTCGAGGGTCGTGTACGTGCCCCACGGCCGGCTGACCGTCCGGTGGAGCTTGTAGGATTCGTGGCCGCGCGCTTTCAGCTCGCCGACGACCTCCTTCACCTTCTGCAGGTGGTCGCGATGCGCGACCAGCACGGCGTCGGGGGTGTCGACGATGACGAGGTTCTCGACCCCGACGGTGGCGACGATGCGGTCCGGGGCGTGCACGTAGGTACCGCGGGTGGCGATCGCGACGCGTTCGCCGTGACCGCGATTGCCGTCCTCGTCCGCATCGGTCAGCGCGGCGACCGCCTGCCACGACCCGACGTCGCTCCAGTCGAACGTGCCGCGGACGACCGCGACTTCGCCGGCTTCTGAGGCGCGCTCCATGACCGCGTAATCGATCGAGATGTCGGGGACGGCAGCGAACAGCGCGGCGTCGATCTCGAGCATCGACCCGCTGGCGAGGCCCGGAAGCGCCTGTGCCACCGGGCGCGCCGCGGCCAGGACGCCCGGCGCGTGGCGCGACAGCGCATCGAGGATTGCGTCCGCGGTGAAGGCGAACATGCCCGAGTTCCAGACATAGTGCCCGGCGGCGAGGTATTCGCGGGCGAGATCGAGCGGCGGCTTCTCGACGAAACGCCTTGCGCGGAAAGCGGCGGGAGCCGCGCCTTCGGCCGCCGCCAGCGGCTCGCCGCACTCGATGTAGCCGAAGCCGGTCTCGGGGTGGGTCGGCGCGATGCCGAACGTGACCAGGGCGCCGCCCGCGGCAAGGCCCTTTGCACGCTCGACGGCCGCGGCGAACGCGTGCTGGTCGCGGATCAGGTGGTCCGAGGGCATGACCAGCAGCACGCCCTGGCCCCAGCCGCGCGCCTTGGCGCACAGCGCGGCCAGCGCGATCGCCGGTGCCGTGTTGCGTCCGAAAGGCTCGAGCAGGTAGATCGAGATCGCGGGCGGACTCGACGGCGGTTGCACGCCGGAGTAGGTGTCCTTGGTGTGGAAGTAGTAGTCGCGATTGGTCACCGTCAGGAGCGCCGCTGCGCCCGGCAGCGCCAGTGCGCGGGCCGCCGTCTTGGCAAGCAGCGTCTCGCCGTCGGGGAGCTGCATGAACGGCTTGGGCGCGGCTTCGCGCGACAGCGGCCACAGGCGTGTTCCGGCGCCGCCGGAGAGAATCATCGGAATCAGGGGGGCAGGGTTCATCGCGCGAGTCCGCAGTTGAATTCGGTCGTACTCTAGCGCAGATCGTGCCGTGTAGGACAAACGGCGACATGCGCATCGGCTGCGCGCCGATACGGATCGCCGGGGCTTTTCCCTAGCATTCATGAATTGCCAACCGGTCCGCGACGAGGTTCCGAATGCCCGATGATGCGATGCCGACTCAGGCCGCGAATTCCGACAGCGTCGTCGTGCTGCCCGTCGGGCTCGCCGGGCGCGCTGCGTCGCCTGCGTCGGTCTCCCCGCTGGGGCGGTTCGGGCGGCTCTACGGCAGTTCGTCAGCAATGCAAGAG
>DATGDG010000237.1:0-1826 GCA_035311025.1 Casimicrobiaceae bacterium | reverse complement strand
CCCTCGCGCTCGAGCTCGCGCATCGTGTCGAGCGTCGCCTTGTGCTCGGTGACGACCGTCACGAGGTGCTTGCCCTTGTCCTTGTAGAAATGCGCGGCGCCCTTCAGCGCGAGGTTGATCGACTCGGTCGCGCCGGAGGTGAAGACGATCTCCTTGGGATCGCAGTTGACCAGATCCGCGATGTGACCGCGCGCCTCCTCGACGGCGGCCTCGGCTTCCCATCCGAACGCATGCGAACGCGACGCCGGATTGCCGAAGTGCTCGGTCAGGAAGGGGATCATCTTCTGTGCGACGCGGGGGTCGACCGGGGTCGTCGCCGAATAATCGAGGTAGATGGGCAGTTTCATCGGGGTCTCGTGCTGGAACGCGTGTGCGGTTGCCTGCGCGGTTTCTCAGGCGACGGTTGCGGCCTCGGGCGCATGCGCGCCGCCGGCCGGGTGACGGTGATCCTGCAGCACGGCGACCTCGCCCTCGCGCGGCTGCTGCTGGCGGACCAGCTCGGCGAGCGTGATCGACCGCAGGTAATCGAAAATGTGGGCGTTGAGCCCCGCCCACAACTCGTGGGTCATGCAGCGATGGTCGTCGAGGCAGTTCTCGCGGCCGCCGCACTGCGTCGCATCGATCGGCTCGTCGACGGCGAGGATGACGTCGGCGACCGTGACGGTCTCCGGAGCCCGCGCGAGATTGTACCCACCGCCCGGGCCGCGAACGCTTTCGACCATGCCGTGCCGGCGAAGCTTCCCGAACAGTTGCTCGAGGTAGGACAGCGAGATCCTCTGGCGCTCGGAGATCGCCGCCAGCGTGACCGGCCCCCGCACGCCGTGCATCGTCACATCCATCATCGCCGTCACGGCGAAACGTCCCTTGGTCGTCAGTCGCATGGTCCTGTCCGCTGGCTCGGCCGGGCTTGCGCTGCGTGCAAGAACCGGCTCGTGGGAAAGAAGCGAATTCTAGAATACCCGAACAATTTAGTCAACTAAAAGGCCGACAAGTTCACTCAAGCATCTTGTTGATCTTCCCGGGGTCGAAGGCATCGCCAACCGCCTTCGCCTCGCCGCATTCGACGCCATCGTGCTGGAGCTGGGCGAGCAGACGATTGAAGCGCTCGTCGGTCGCCGCTGCGTGGTCGAGCAACTGGTGGATCGCCTGGACGATCGGGTCGTTCATGTTGGCGGTGATTGCATAGGACGAGAACCCCAACTTCGCGGCCTGGGCTTCGCGCCGGTCCTGGTCCTCGGATGTGACCACGCGCGCAGGGATGCCCACGGCCGTCGCCCGCGCCGGCACGTCGCGCACGACGACGGCGTTGGAACCGATCTTGGCACCGTCGCCGATCTGTATCGGGCCCAGCACCTTGGCGCCGGCGCCGATGACCACGCCGCGCCCCAGGGTCGGGTGCCGCTTGCCCTTGTTCCACGACGTCCCGCCCAGGGTCACCCCGTGGTAGAGGGTGCTGTCGTCGCCGATCTCGGCGGTCTCGCCGATGACGATCCCCATCCCGTGGTCGATGAACACCCGGCGACCGATCGTCGCCCCTGGATGGATTTCGATGCCGGTGAGCCAGCGCCCCCAGTGCGCGAGCCAGCGTGCCAGCCAGCGCAGTCCCAGCTGCCACAGCCGGTGCACGACCGCGCGATGCCAGACGAGCGCGTGCAGCCCCGGATAGCAGGTGATGACCTCCCAGATGCTGCGGGCAGCCGGGTCTCGGTCGAATACGGCCCGTATGTCTTCGCGAACTCGATCGAACATCGGGCAATTATGCCAGTGCCCGACTGTTTCACTCAACTATTGACCTGCCCACTGCGCGTTGCGCACCCGACGCATCC
>DATGDG010000236.1:0-3233 GCA_035311025.1 Casimicrobiaceae bacterium | reverse complement strand
CTGCTGGCAAATCCCGTGGATCAGGTCTGGATCGCATTGCCGCTGTCCGACGAGGCGCGTATCCGTTCCTGTATCGATGGACTGCGACAGGCTTCGGTCGTGGTCCGGTTCGTTCCGAACCTGCAAGGCTTCCACCTGCTCAACCACTCGATTGGCGAGGTCGCGGGAATGCCGGTCCTCAATCTCACCGACACACCGCTCGGCGGCGCCCGCGCGACCTGGAAAGCCCTCGAGGATTACGCGATCGCCGCGCTGCTCGTGATCCTGCTGTCGCCGCTGCTCATCCTGATCGCGATCGGGGTCAAGGCATCGTCCCGCGGGCCGGTGGTCTACCGGCAGGAGCGCGTCACCTGGAACGGGCGACGGTTCATGATGTACAAGTTCCGCACGATGCCGGCCGATGCGGAGCAGCTGAGCGGACCCGTCTGGTCGACCCACGGCGAGCGGCGCGCGACGCGCTTCGGCGCGTTCCTGCGGCGGTTTAGCCTCGACGAGCTGCCGCAGCTCGTCAACATCCTCCGGGGCGACATGTCGCTGGTCGGCCCGCGGCCCGAGCGGCCGGAATTCGTCGCGCAGTTTCGCGACAGGGTCCCGGGCTACATGCAGAAGCACCTGGTCAAGGCGGGCATCACCGGCTGGGCGCAGGTCAACGACCTGCGCGGCGACAGCGATCTTGCGCTGCGCATACAATACGACCTCTACTACGTCGAGCATTGGTCGCCCTGGTTCGACCTGCGGATCCTCGCGCTGACGCTTTGGCACATCCTGACGACCCGCAACGCGCATTGACCGTCGCCGAAGCCGGGGAAGCCGCACTCCCCGAGCGCCTGAAGGCGCGCAGCGTTGCACTGGTCTTCGCGGCGTCGCTGGTCGCCTGCCTCGTCGCCTACCTCGCGCTCGCGACCCCGGGACGCTGGTTCTCGTCGGCGCCCGACCGCGGCTACGGCGCGAAGGCGCTGCAAATCCCTCGAGGCGTGGCGGCGCTCACGACCGGCGAGCGCGAGCTCGTAATCACCCACGCGGCCGAGGACGGCAACACCATCGTCTCGGTCGAGACCGATTTCCCGGCGACGGACTACGCGCAGGTGCGGTGGCTCGCGGGTGGCGTCCCGGGCGGGGTGAGCGCCGCGCTGCTGTGGCGCACCGACGTCGAGCCCTCGCGCCTCAATACCCTCCCGCTGATGATCGAGTCGGGACGGCTTGCGCCGATCGACGTCAGGAGCGATGCGCACTGGATCGGCCGCATCAAGGGACTGGCCCTGGCCCTGCACGGCCCGCTTGCGAATCCGGTCACCGTGACGGGCGTCGTCGCGAGGCCTGCCGACGCGCTGGAGACGCTTCGCGATCGCGTCCGCGAGTGGACGACGTTCGGGCCATGGGACGAAACGTCGATCAACACCGTCGTCGGCGGCGCGGATTCGCAGGGGCTGCCCTTGCCCTTGCTGCTGGCAGCGGCGATTGCGCTGACCGGGGGCCTGCTCTTCGTGATCGCAAGACGCCGTCTCGTCGCGCCAGGTGCAGGCACGGCCGCGGCGGCGATGGTGGTGGTGCTGGCCGGATGGTTCGTCCTCGACACCCGCTGGACGCTCGAGCTCTTTCGCCATGTCCGCGAGACCGCGCAGCAGTACGCCGGCAAGGATTGGCGCGACCGACACCTCGCGGCCGAGGACGGGGCGCTGTTCGCATTCATCGAAAAAGCGCGGACGATGCTGCCCACTCGGCACGTGCGCGTGTTCGTCGTCGCCGATGCCGATTACTTCCGCGCACGGGCGGTCTACCACCTGTACCCGTACAACGCCTGGTACGTCCCCGCGCAGAACATGCTTCCGCCGGTGGACCGGCTGCACAAGGGCGACTGGATCGTCGTCTACCAGCGGCGCGGCGTGCAGTACGACCCGGCGGTGCACCGCCTGCGCTGGGACGGCGGGGCGACGATTGCCGCCGACCTCAAGCTGCTGGACCACGGCGGCGCGCTGTTCGAGGTCCGATGATCGACGCGCTGCGACTGACGACTGGCCGGGCCCTGCCCTGGCTGCCCGGCATCGCCCTGGTCGCTTCGCTGAGCGCGCCCGGCCGGCGTGGAGCCGAAGCGGGCCAGGCCGCGTGGGTTGCGGGTTGCGGATTCTTCGCCGGTGCTTTCGTGCTGACGCTGTGGATGCGGGCCGTGTCGATGATGGGCCTGGGCTTTTCCATCGCCACGATCGCGCCGCCACTGCTCGTCGTCACCCTCGCGCTGGGGGCGATTGCCTGGCGCCGGAACCGCGCACTGAGGACGGCCCCCGTGCCGAGTGCGTTGCCCGGATCGCTTGCGTCCCCCGCAGATCCTGGCTCGCGCGCGCTGCCACGGTCACCCCTGTCGCACGCAGCGCGAGTCCTGTGGTTCGGCCTCGCCGGATGGATGGTGCTGCGGTTCGTCCTGCTGCTGCTCGAAGTGCTCTGGATCCCGCTGTACCCCTGGGATTCGTGGGTGCAGTGGGCGACCAAGGCTCGCGTCTGGTACGGCATGGGGCGCATGGTGCCTTTCGTCCATTCCGAGCAGTGGTTCGCGGCCAACGGCGCCGCGTGGTTCGACGCCGCGCCGAGCTACCCCGCCACCGTTCCGCTGTGGCAGGTCTGGTCGAGCCTTGCGCTGGGGCGCTGGGACGATTCGCTGATGAACCTGCCGTGGTGGCTCACCGGCGTCGCGCTCGGGATCGGCGTGTACGGATTGCTGCGTTCCTCGGATGCATCGCCGCTGCGCGCGATGATCGGCGCGTGGCTCGTCTCGTCGCTGCCGCTTGCCAACGTGCACATCGCGCTCGCCGGCTACGCCGACCTTCCGATGGCGGCCTATTACGCGATGGCTGCCCTCGCGCTCTGGCGCTGGACGCTGTCGCATCGCCCGGGCGATGCCACGCTCGCGCTGCTGCTCGCGGTGGCCTGCGTCACGATCAAGACTCCGGGCATCGTGTGGGCGCTGACGCTCGTCCCCGCCGTGATCGTCGCGCTATTGCCGCAACGAGGGCTGCGCATCGTCGGCATCGGCGTCGCCGCCGCGCTGTTCGTCCTGCTGGTGCTGGCGCGCACGCATCCGGTCGTCCTCGGCTACCGGCTGCACCTCGATTTCGAGCCTTCGTGGACAGGACTCGTCGAGAGCTTCTTCCTGCTGGGCAACTGGCACCTGCTGTGGTACGCGGCGATCGCCGTTGCGATCGTCGCGTGGCGCGACCTGCGTTCGCCGCGGCTGCTGCCGC
>DATGDG010000235.1:0-2431 GCA_035311025.1 Casimicrobiaceae bacterium | reverse complement strand
CGGCAAGTAGCAGTCCGCGCCGCCGCGCGGCGGCGGCCCCGGCGACCGGCCCGCCCGGGTGCAGCGCGCAGTTGGCTGCGCCGTCAACTGCGCCTCAGCGCATATCCGTCGGGACGGTCTTCGACGTCCCAGCCCGCGTCGCGCAGCAGCGCGCGCAGGCGGTCGGCCTCGGGCCAGTTCTTAGCCTTGCGCGCGGCCAGCCGCTCGCGCGCCAGCGCTTCGACGCCTTCGGGAACGGTCTCCTCCCTCGGGCGCCAGGCCCCCAGCCCCAGCCCGAACACCTGGTCGAAGCGCGCGAGGGTTGCCCGCTTCACCGGCCCCGGCAGGTCGCCGCGCAGCGTCTCCCACGCGACAGCGAGCGCCCGCGGCAGGTTGAGGTCGTCGTTGACCTGCGCGGCGAATCGCGCAACGAGCCCCTCGTCGGCGGCCGCAGGCTCGCCGGGCAGCGCGTGGAAGCCCGAGCGCATCCGCGCGAGGCCCGTCGCGGCGGCGTCGAGGGCGTCCCAGGTGAAGTTGAGCTGGCTCCGGTAGTGCCCGGTGAGGCAGAGGTAGCGGAAAGCGAGCGGGTCGTAGCCGCGGTCGACCAGCGCCTGGACGCGCAGGAACTCGCCGGCCGACTTGGCCATCTTGGCGTCGTTGGCGAGCAGGAAGTAGCCGTGCATCCAGAAGTTCGCGAGCCGCGTGCCCACGCGCGCCTCGGTCTGGGCGATCTCGTTCGTGTGATGGACCGGGATGTGGTCCTCGCCGCCGCAGTGGATGTCGAAGTAATCGCCGAGGTAATCCTGTGCCATCGCCGAGCACTCGATGTGCCAGCCCGGGAAGCCCCGGCCCCAGGGACTGTCCCACTCCATCTGCCGCGCGCTGTCCGTGGGCGAGAACTTCCAGAGCGCGAAATCGGTCGCGCTGCGCTTGTCGCCCAGGTCCACGCGCCTGCCAGCCTCGAGCCCCGCCTTGTCGAGCCTCGCGAGGTAGCCGTAGTCGGCCTGCCGGCTAGTGTCGAAGTAGATACCGTCGGCGGTCCGATACGTGTACCCCTTGCGCTCGAGATCGGCGATGAACTCGATCTGCGAGGCGATGTGATCGGTCGCCCGGGGCAGCACGTCGGGACGCTCGATGCGGAGGGCGTCGAGGTCGTCGAGGAACGCCTGCGTGTAGAGCGCGGCGATCTCCCACGCCGTCCTGCCCGTGCGCCGCGAGCCCTTCTCCATCTTGTCCTCGCCGGTGTCGGCGTCGGAGGTCAGATGGCCCACGTCGGTGATGTTCATCACATGGCGGACGCGGTAGCCGTTCCAGCGGAGCACGCGCTTCAGCACGTCCTCGAACAGGAAGGTCCGGTAGTTGCCGATGTGCTGGTAGTCGTAGACAGTCGGGCCGCAGGTGTAGATGCCGACTTCGCCTTCAGGATGGAGCGGCTCGAACTCGCGCAGGCTGCGCGTGAAATTGTCGTAGAGGATCAGCGGCACGGACATGGCTGGGCCGTTGATCAGATCCCGCGCAGCATGATGAAGTCTTCCATGACGAACCCGCGGCCGATGGGGAAATCACCGCTTGCGGCGATCGTGAAACCGCAATGCTGGTAGGCGCGGACCGATGCGGTGTTGCTGCGATTGACGTTGAGGGTCAGCGCCTTGCAGCCGGCGTCCCGGGCACGCCCGACCACGTGCTCGATCAGGGCGCGTCCGATGCCCTTGCCGTGGTGCTCGGGCAGCACGTAGAGCTTCTCGAGCTTCATCGCGGCATCCTCTGCAGCCGGGCACCAGGCGACGAAGCCGACCGGGGATCCGTCGATCCAGGCAAGCGCGATACCGCGGTCCGGCGGCGCGTTCCCGAGGCCGTCCGGGGCGACGAGGGGGAGCAGCGCGTCGCGCGCATAGCCCTGCTCCAGCATGTAGTCGATCTGCTCGACCGTGATGATGCCGGGATAGTGACGATGCCAGATTTCGTGCGCCAGACGCTGGACGAGGACGATGTCGTCGGGGCCCGCCGGCGAGATCGTGAGCGATGGATCGGACTTGGGCATGAGCGCGTGGCGGGGCCCGGCGAAAGGGCACGCGCCGAATGTAGCATGCGTCCCGGGACGCGGCCGCACGGTAGAATGCGCTGCCCTGCCTCGCCGGCCCCGCGTCGCCGGCTGGCGCAATTCTCCCGTCACCGAAACCTTGATCGCATCCCTGTCCAGACGCACCTGGATCGCCCTCGCGCTGATCATGGCCGTCGTGTGGTTCGCGAACCTCGACGTGCGCAAGCTGCAACATCCCGACGAGGGTCGTTATGCCGAGATCGCGCGCGAGATGGTCGCGACCGGCAACTGGGTGACGCCACGCGTCAACGGCATCAAGTATTTCGAGAAGCCGGCACTGCAATACTGGCTGACGGCAGCGAGCTTCGAGGCATTCGGCATCAGCGAATGGACGGCGCGCCTGCCGACTGC
>DATGDG010000234.1:0-4713 GCA_035311025.1 Casimicrobiaceae bacterium | reverse complement strand
CGCGGGCGGACGGGTCGAGGTCGTGCCCACCGCGCACTACATGATGGGGGGCGTCGAGTTCGACCTGCAGTGCAGGACCTCGATGCCTGGCCTCTACGCGGCAGGTGAGGACACCGGCGGTGTCCACGGGGCCAACCGCCTCGGCGGGAACGGCGTCGCGAACTCGACGGTGTTCGGCGGCATCGCCGGCGACGAGGTCGGCGCGTACGTGACGCAATGCGGCGACGCGCCGCCCCCGGATCCCGCGGTCATCGCCGCCGAGGTCGCCCGCTGTGAGGCGCCGTTCGCAACGCGCGGCGGCGACGTGCACGCGCTGCGCGAGCGCCTGCAGTCGCTGATGTGGGACGACGTCGGCATCGTGCGCACGCGGCCGGCGCTGGAACGCGCGATGGGGGAGCTCGACGCCATGCACGAAGAGCTGCGCGCGACCGGCGTCGCAGATGGGGAGCGCGCGTTCAACCTGACCTGGCACGATTGGCTGAATCTGGACAGCCTGCTGCTCGCGAGCCGGGCGATCGCGCGCGCGGCGCTGGCCCGCGAGGATTCGCGCGGCGCGCATTTTCGCGAGGACTTTCCCGAGACCGGCGACCTCGAGCGCTCCGCCTACACCCGCATCGCCCTCGCCGAAGGCGATCTGAGGGTCGATTTCGCCCCCGTCGAGTTCACGCGGGTCCGGCCCGGCCAGAGCCTGCTGAAGACCGGAACGAGGCCGTAGCGTCGGTCCATCGGAACGCCTGCGATGCCGCGCCACTGGCTGATGAAATCCGAGCCCGACGAGTTCTCGATCGACGACCTCGCGAAGGCGCCACGGCAGACGACGCCGTGGTTTGGCGTGCGCAACTACCAGGCGCGCAACTTCATGCGCGACGACATGCATCTGGGCGATCGCGCGCTCTTCTACCACTCGAGCTGCCCCGAGCCCGGCATCGCCGGCATCGTCGAGATATCGAGGCTCGCCTATCCCGATACGACGCAGTTCGACCCGCAGAGCGGCTACTACGACGCCAAGGCGACCCGTGAGGCGCCGCGGTGGTTCAACGTCGAGGTGAGGCTCATCCGCAAGACCCGCCTCGTGACTCTCGCCGAACTGCGCGCCGTGCGCGGGCTCGAGGACATGGTCGTCCTGCGCCGCGGCAACCGGCTGTCGATCACGCCGGTCACCGCCGCCGAGTGGAAGATCGTCGAGCGCCTGGCGCTCGCCGGGACATGAGCGGCCCGGCCGGAACGGCGCGGACCGGAAGCGCGCGATACCCCGGCCGGACCTGAGCGGCAATGGACTGGACGATGCTCCCGGTGCTGCTCGCGCTCGGCGCAGTCATCGGCTTCATGGCAGGGCTGCTCGGCATCGGCGGCGGGATGTCGATCGTCCCGCTGCTGACGATCCTCTACACGGCGAGGGACTTCCCGTCCGCGCACGTCGTGCACATGGCGGTCGGCACCGCGACCGCGACGATGATGTTCACCGCGCTCTCCTCGGTGCGCGCGCATTCGCGCAAGAAAGCGGTCCTGTGGGCCGTCGTCGCCGCGATGGCGCCCGGCATCGTCCTGGGATCGCTGGCGGGTCCGCAGATCGCCGCGGCGCTGCCCGGTCACGTGCTCGCCGCGGTGTTCGGCGTGTTCACCTGGGCGTCGGCGACGCGGCAGCTGACCGCCCGACCGCCCAGGCCGGGGCGCGAGCTGCCCGGCAGGCTGGCGCTGTTCGGCGTCGGCACCGGCGTGGGTGTCGTGTCGAGCCTGCTGGGCGCGGGCGGGGGCTTCATCACGATCCCGTACCTCGGGTTTCACAACGTCAAGATCCACAACGCTGTCGCGACCTCGGCGGCGCTGGGACTGCCGATCGCGGTGGCGGGCACGATCAGCTTCGTCGTGGCCGGCCTGCGGCAGCCGGACCTGCCGGCGTGGTCGGTCGGCTACGTCTGGCTGCCGGCGATGATCATGATCGTGGTCGCGAGCATGGCGGTCGCGCCCGTCGGCGTCGCGATGGCGCACCGCTGGCCGGCGGTGAAGCTGCGCCGCGCGTTCGCGGCGCTGCTGTACGTGCTCGGGGCCTACATGTTCTGGAAGGCGAGCCGCGGCTGAGGTCAGTCGGCGGCAGCGTCCGCCCTCGCGTAGCCGCTGATCGCGGCGGGCGTGCCGCCGGCGGACACGCGCACCGCGCAGTACTTGAACTCAGGGATCTTGCCGAACGGGTCGAGCACGGCGTTGGTCAGCAGGTTCGCGGCGGCTTCGTGATAGCAGAACGGAATGAACACGTTGCCGCGCGGCGTGCCGTCGTCGGCCCGCGCGTAGAGCGACACGCTGCCGCGGCGTGACGCGACGGTGATCGTGCCGCCGGGTGCGATGCCGAGCGCCTGCAGATCCTGGGGGTTGAGCGATGCGACCGGGTAGGGCTCGATCGAATCGAGCGCCGCGCTGCGCCGGGTCATGCTGCCGGTGTGCCAGTGCTCGAGCTGTCGCCCGGTGATCAGTACGAACGGCCAGGCATCGTCGGGCTTCTCTGCGGCGGGGATGAGCTGCGCGGGGACGAGCAGAGCCCTGCCGGTCTCGGTGGGGAAGCGGTCGATGAACACGACGGGTTCGCCCGGGTCGCCTTCGTGCTCGCAGGGGTAGGTGACACCGTGCTCGCGCTCGAGCCGCTCCCAGGTGATGCCGGCGATCGACGGCATCGCCTTGCGCATTTCGTCGAAGACGTCGCGCGGGTGGGCGTAGTCCCAGTCGAGGCCGAGCTCCCTCGCCATGTCGACGATGATTGCGAGGTCCTGGCGCGCTTCGCCCGGCGGCTGCAATGCCTGGCGGGCGAGTTGCACCGCCCGGTCGGTGTTGGTGAAGGTGCCGGTCTTCTCGGGGAACGCCGAGGCCGGCAGGATGACGTCGGCAAGGTAGGCGGTCTCGGTCAGGAAGATGTCCTGCACGACCAGCATCTCGAGCTTCGCCAGCGCCGCGCGCGCGTGGTCGACGTCGGGATCGGACATCGCCGGGTTCTCGCCCATGATGTACATGCCGCGTATCTTTCCGGCGTGGACGGCGTCCATGATCTCGACGACGGTCAGCCCGGGGTTGGGATCGAGCACCGTGTTCCACAGCTTCTCGAACATCGAGCGCACGTCGGTGCTGCCGACCTTCTGGTAGTCGGGGTACATCATCGGGATCAGCCCGACGTCGGAGGCGCCCTGAACGTTGTTCTGGCCGCGCAGCGGATGCAATCCGGTGCCGGGCCGACCGATCTGCCCGGTCATCATCGACAGCGCGATCAGGCAGCGCGCATTGTCGGTGCCGTGCACGTGCTGCGAGATGCCCATCCCCCACAGGATCATCGACGCCCGCGACTTCGCGAACATCCGGGCCACCTCGCGGATCGTCGCCGCCGGGATTCCGCACACCGGTGCCATCGCTTCCGGGGAGAAGCCGGCGACGTTGTCGCGCAGTTCGGCATAGCCGCTGGTGCGATCGTCGATGAAGCTCTGCGCCACCAGCCCTTCCTCGACGATCGTGTGCATCATCGCGTTCAGCATCGCGACGTCGCTGTCGGGCCTGAACTGCAGGTAATGCGCCGCGTGGCGAGCGAGTTCGGAGCGGCGCGGATCGGCGAGGATCAGCTTGGTGCCGTTCTTCACCGCATTCTTGATCCACGTGGCCGCGACCGGATGGTTGGACACCGGGTTGGCGCCGATCAGCAGCACGACCTCGGCCTTCATCACGTCCATCACCGGGTTCGACACCGCTCCCGAGCCGATGCCTTCGAGCAGCGCCGCGACGCTCGATGCGTGGCAAAGCCGAGTGCAGTGATCGACGTTGTTCGTGCCGAAACCCGTGCGCACGAGTTTCTGGAACAGGTAGGCCTCCTCGTTGCTGCCCTTGGCCGAGCCGAATCCCGCGAGCGCCCCCGGCCCGCGGGTGTCGCGGATGCTCCTCAGCGTGCCGCCGGCGAGTGCCAGCGCCTCTTCCCAGGTCGCTTCCCGGAACACCGCGAGCGCGTTCGCGGGGTCGACGGTGAACTCGGCGCTCTTGGGAAACCCCGGCTTGCGGATCAGCGGCCTGGTCAGCCGTTGCGGGTGGGAGACGTAATCGAATCCGAAGCGGCCCTTGACGCAGAGTCGCTCGTGGTTCGCGGGACCGTCGCGCCCCTCGACGTGGACGATGCGGTTGTCGCCGACGTGATAGGTGATCTGGCAGCCGACCCCGCAGTACGGGCACAGCGACGCGACTTCACGGTCGACCGGCTGCAGGTAGGCATCGTGCGCCGGCGCCAGCGCGCCGGTCGGGCAGGCCTGCACGCATTCGCCGCAGGCAACGCAGGACGATGCGCCCATCGGGTCGTCGAGATCGAACACGATCTTCGAATGCGAGCCGCGGAACGCGTAGCCGATGACGTCGTTGACCTGCTCCTCTCGGCAGGCGCGCACGCAGCGCGTGCACTGGATGCAGGCGTCGAGGTTGACCGCCATCGCAGCGTGCGACAGGTCGGCGACGGGCTGCGCACGCGGTGCGAAGCGCGGCTTCCCGATGCCAAGCGCCTGCTTCCAGTAGTCGAGCTCGGAGTCCTTCCGGTAGGCCTTCTCGGGAACGTCGGAGGCGAGCATCTCGACGACCATCTTCTGCGCGTGGATGGCTCTCGCGCTGTTGCTGCTGACCTCCATGCCGGCGGTGGGCGCGCGACAGCACGAGGGTGCGAGCACCCGCTCGCCCTTGATCTCGACCATGCACGCGCGGCAA
>DATGDG010000233.1:0-1539 GCA_035311025.1 Casimicrobiaceae bacterium | reverse complement strand
GTGGCGGAGGTAGATGCTGAGCGCCTCCGAGGTGATCAGGTGGACTGGAATCGCGTCGCTCGAGAAGGCGTCGATCGCGAGCAGATCGAAGTGCTGGGGCGGCTCGCGCTCGAGCGACAGCCGCGCATCGCCCAGCACGGTCTCGATGTGAGCGTCGCTGTCGGCGAGGTAGGTGAATTCGGTCCTGGCGATCCGGATCACTGCGGGATTGATGTCGTAGAAGCGGTAGGTGTCGCCCGTTGCGCCATAGACGGCGAGCGTTCCGGTGCCCAGCCCGATGACGCCGACCTTGAGGGGCTGCAGGCGCGGATTGAGCGATTCCAGCACCCGCCCGACGCCGGAGGTCTCGGTGTAGTACGTCGTCGCCCGCCGTCTGAGCTCCGGGGCCAGGTACTGGGTCCCGTGCAGGATCGTGCCGTGGATCAGCGAGCGATGCCGGCTCGCGCCGCGGCCGAACTCCTGCACGCGCAGCACCCCGTAGAAATTGCGTGCCGTGACGATCGTCGCTTCGTAAAACGTGACGATGCCCCAGATCGCGCAGCCGATGGTCACGATGGTGGCGGCGACCGCGAGCGCGCGGAACACTGGCGTATCGCGCCGCAGCTGCCAGACCATGAGGACGGCGCATGCGACGAGCCCGAGCGCCAGCTCGAAATGCGCGGGCAGCGCGACCGGCACGACGATGCCCACCAGCACGGCGCCCAGCGCGCCGCCGAGCGACACCATCAGGTAGAAGCGCGTCAGCCAGTGGGGGGAGGGTTTGAGCCGCGCAAGCTCGCCATGGCAGAACATGCACGCGAGCAACAGGCCGATGCACGTCACGCCGAGCTGCATCGCCAGCGCATGCGTGAACCGCGAATCGGCGATCGCCCAGGCCATCGCGGAGAGCGCGACCGCCGCCAGCGGCAGCAGCAGGCGGCGCGGATACCAGCGGCGGCTCTCGAAGCACAGGATGAACGTGATCAGGTAAATCGACAGGGGCACGATCCACAGCAGCGGGAC
Organism: Casimicrobiaceae bacterium; assembly: GCA_035311025.1. GTDB lineage: Bacteria > Pseudomonadota > Gammaproteobacteria > Burkholderiales > Casimicrobiaceae > VBCG01. The sequence goes on along the minus strand of DATGDG010000233.1, from coordinate 537 downwards.
CGCGGCGATGTTCTCGGTGATGTGGCTGGTGACCGACAGCAGCAGGATGCTGCCCATCGCGGCGAGGCTCGCCCACAGCAGCTGGCGCCCGATTCCCGGCCGCGGTTCGGAAGCCGCGAAGGCAGCCGCGGTGGCAGCGGGTGCTGCGTTCGGACCGTCCGGCGCGTCGCTGTCGTCAAAAACGTGGTCCGTCCCGGGTGTTGGGGTCAGCGCTGTCGCCCGCATGCTCAGCAATGCGGTGCCGATGCACAGTGCGGCGAAGGCCATGTAGCCGACCGACCACACGATCGCCTGCGTGTGCGTGGCGATCCACGGCTCGATCGCGAACGGATAGGCGACGAGCGCCAGCATCGACGCGAAGTTCGACAATGCGAACAGGCGATAGGGGTTGCGCCCCGGGTGGCGCCGCGCGAACCAGGCCTGCAACAGCGGGCTGGTCGTCGACAGCAGCAGATAGGGCAGGCCGATCGTCGCGGTGAGCAGGCCGAGAATCAGCCACAGCGGGCTTTCGTTGCCGAGCGGCTTCCAGAGGACGCC
>DATGDG010000232.1:0-3670 GCA_035311025.1 Casimicrobiaceae bacterium | reverse complement strand
GCCGGCAGCGAAGCGCAGTCGCGTGCCGACAGGTGCCGCAAATCGGCGAGCCTCCGCAGCGCGGCCCGTCCCGCCCGCGGCAGCGCGATGTCGTCGCCGTTCACGTACATCCGTTCGTCATCGTAGAGCAGTTGGGTGCCGCGGTCGAGGGTCACGCCAGCGCCGGCGATCCTGCGCGCGAAGGCTGCCGGCGACAGTGCGGGCGGAGTCGAGAACACGACCAGCGGTTTGGGTTCGGTCAGGTAGCGGCCGAGAAAGCGCGCGATCGTCGCCGCGTCGAAGCGGATGCCCGACAGCGCCTGTAAGACGCGCCGCTGCATTCTCGCGTCGATCCTCGCGGGAACCTTGCGCGGGCCGAGGTCGGGATCGGCGTAGCGGCCGCCGATCTCGACCGTGTCGCGCAGGTGGTCGAGGAAGGCTTCTGCCAGTTCCTGGTAGAGAGGGGCGCGGAAGCCGATCGAACAGGTCATGCACTCGTCGACGGCAACCCCGTCGTGCGCGTAGTCGGGCGGCAGGTACAGCATGTCCCCGGGGCCCAGCGTGTCGTCCTGCGCGGGTGCGAAGCGGCGAAGGATCTTGAGCGGAACGCCCTCCCGCAGCGACAGGTCACGCTGGCGGCCGTAGCGCCAGCGACGCCGGCCGGATGCCTGCAGGAGGAAGACGTCGTAGGAATCGAAATGCGGTCCGACGCCGCCACCGGGGGCCGCGTAGCTCACCATCAGGTCATCGAGCCGGGCGTAGGGGAGGAATGCGAAGCGCCGCAACAGCGCGTCTGCCGCACCGTCGTGGAGATTCACGCCGGACACCAGCAGGGTCCAGCGCCGCGGCGGCATGCGCTGCAGGTCGGCCCTGCGAAACGGACCGTGCAGCAGCGTGTAGCGGCCGCGCTCGAACCGGACCAGGCGTGATTCCACGTCGTCGCGGGTCGCGAGCGCGAACAACGCGTCGCGCGTGATCACGCCCTCGAAGCCGGGGATCGCGCCGCGCACGAGCAGCGCCTGCTTGTGCCAGTGGCGGGCAAGAAAGGCCGCCGGGGACAGGCCTCCCAGCAGGCGTCTGGTCGAAGCATCGGCCATCGGGCGAGTATACCGGCGGGGGATTGCGGAGTGCCGGCCCGCGAAGGCTTGGGAGGTACAATGCCCGGGGTCGCCGGGCCGACGGGGTTCGCCCGGTGCGTCCGGCCGTCGCTGCCGCGGTGCGGCGCGTTCCCCGTGTCATCAGCGATGCACCCCAATCCCCGAAGGGTCCAATGAACGTATTCGCCAACACCGTCGTCACCATCACCTTCAAGCTTTTCGACGCCAACAACCAGCTGATCGAGGAGGCCGACGAGCCGATCGCTTACTTGCACGGCGGTCACTCGGGCATCTTTCCCAAGGTCGAGGAAGCGCTCAACAACAAGTCGGTCGGCGACAGCGTCTCGGTGACGCTCGAGCCCGACGACGCTTTCGGCGACTACGATGCCCAGCTGATGCGCGTGGAGCCGCTCGACCAGCTTCCTCCCGAGGTCGCCGTCGGCGGCCATCTGGTCGCCGAGCAGGACGGCCACGAGGTGGTCTGGCGCGTCGCCAGCATTGCCGAGGGCAAGGCCGTGCTCGACGGCAATCACGAGCTCGCAGGACAGCGGCTGCGCTTCGACTGCAAGGTTCTCGACATCCGCCCGGCCACGCCCGAGGAAGTCACGCACGGTCACGTGCACGGCGCGCACGGCCACCACCACTAGCCACTCGACCGTTTTCCAGATGACGGACGCGTTGTCGCGTCCGCGATACCCATGATGCGATACGACGACCATCCCTCCGGGCGCCATTTCCTGCAGATCCCGGGCCCGACGAACGTTCCCGACCGCGTGCTGCGCGCGATCGACCGCCCGACGATCGACCATCGCGGACCCGAATTCGCGCGCCTCGGGCTGTCGCTGCAGGAGCGCATCAAGCCGGTCTTCGGCACCGAGCACGATCCGGTCGTCATCTACGCGGGCTCGGGCACCGGCGCATGGGAGGCGGCGATGGTCAACACGCTGTCGCCCGGCGACCGCATCCTGATGGCGGAGACCGGGCACTTCTCGCTGCTGTGGAAGCGCCTCGCCGAGCGACTCACGCTCGTCCCCGAGTTCCTGCCTGGCGACTGGCGCCGCGGCGCCGATGTCGGCGCCATCGGCGCACGCCTCGCCGAGGACCGCGCTCGCGAGATCAAGGCCGTCTGCGTCGTGCACAACGAGACATCGACCGGCGCGGTCAGCGACGTTCCCGCGGTGCGGCGCGCGATCGACGGTGCCGGGCATCCTGCGCTGCTGATCGTCGACACCGTCTCCTCGCTCGCATCGCTCGACTACCGCCACGACGAATGGGGCGTCGACGTCACGATCGCCGGATCGCAGAAAGGCCTGATGCTGCCGCCCGGCCTGTCGTTCAATGCCGTGAGCGCCAAGGCGCGCGAAGCGTCGAAGGCCGCGAAGCTGCCGCGCGCCTACTGGGGTTGGGACGAGATCATCGAGGCGAACCGGACCGGCTACTGGCCGACGACGCCTGCGACGAATCTGCTCTACGGCCTCGACGCCGCGCTCGACCAGCTGGCCGAGGAGGGGATGCCCGCGGTGTTCGCCCGCCACGCGCGCTACGGGAAGGCGACGCGCGCGGCGATCGCCGCCTGGGGCCTCGAGAACCAGTGCGCGAATCCCGCCGACTACAGCAATGTGCTGACCGCAGTGCGACTGCCCGTGGGCCACGACGCCGACGCTTTCCGCAGGATCGTGCTCCAGCGCTTCGACCTGTCGCTGGGTGTCGGCCTGTCGAAGCTCGCCGGGCGCGTGTTCCGCATCGGCCATCTGGGCGACCTCAATGACCTGACCCTGCTGGGCACGCTCGCGGGTGTCGAGATGGGCCTCGGACTGGCCGGCGTCCCGCACGAGCGTGGCGGCGTCGCAGCGGCGATGGCGCTGCTCCAGGCAGCCTGAGGTGCTGCGGCCCGATATGCAGCGCCTCGCCGATGCGCTGGTCCATGCGCACCGCGGCCACGGCCATCTGCAGGCGAGCGCGATGCCCACCCCTGCGAGCGATGCCGAAGCGTACGCGGTGCAGGATGCCGTCGCGCAGGCACAGCGCTGGTTCGCCTCCGAGCGCGCGTCGGCGTGGAAGGTCGGCGCCGCCAGCCGCGACGCCACGCCCAGCGCCGCACCGTTGCCGCCGCACTGCGTGTGCACGAGTCCCGCGACCTTCGCCGCGGGAAGCTTCCGCACGATCGGCATCGAAGGGGAGATCGCGTTCCAGCTGCGCGCAGCACCCTCGCCCGATGCGATCGCGCGCGATGCGTCCGCGCTGGACGCTGCGATCGGCGAGCTTGTCGTGACGATCGAAGTCATCGAGCCGCGCTATGCCGATGTCGATGCCGCCGCCCCGACGTTGAAGCTCGCCGACCAGGGGCTGCACGGGGCGCTGGTCATCGGCAGCGGCGTGCCGTATCGCGAGATCGACTGGCGTTCGCTGGTCGCCCGGGTCCGCTGCGACGGCAAGCTGGTCAGGGAGACTCGCGGCGGGCATCCGCTGGGAGACCTGCGCTTCCTGCTCGCATGGCTCGCAGGCCATGCCGCCGGTCGTGGCCGCGCGCTCGCGGCCGGTGACGTCGTGACTGCCGGGACCTGGACGGGGCTGGTGGCCGCTGCGCCGGGGCA
>DATGDG010000231.1:0-3064 GCA_035311025.1 Casimicrobiaceae bacterium | reverse complement strand
GCGGCTGCGCGGTCGACTACCTGGGGCGCGAGGGCTATCCGCCGCTGCACGTCGGCGCCGACGGCGGGCGCGCGGGCGGCCACGTCCCCGTGCGCGGCGACGTGTCGAGCCAGTTCCTGTCGGCGCTGCTGCTCGCGCTGCCGGTCGCGCGGGGCGCGGCCGAGGTGGCGACGACGGTCGAGATCGTCACGCCGCTGATTTCGCGGCCCTATGTCGAGATCACGACACGCCTGATGCAGCGCTTCGGAGTCTCCGTCGCCACGCCCGACGCGTCGACATTTCGCGTCGAGGCGGGGGCGCGCTACACGAGCCCCGGAACGCTGCACGTCGAAGGCGACGCCTCGTCGGCGTCGTACTTCCTTGCTGCGGGCGTCCTGGGCGGGGGCCCGGTGCGGGTCACCGGCGTGGGCCGCAACTCGATCCAGGGCGACGTCGCCTTCGCCGACGTCCTCGCGCGCCAGGGCGCGGACGTCCGCTTCGGCGACGACTGGATCGAGGCGCGGCGGGGCCGCCCGCTCGCCGGAGGGGTCTTCGACTGCCTCGCGATCCCAGACGCCGCGATGACGCTGGCGATCGTCGCCCTGTTCGCGCGCGCGCCGACCCGCCTCGTCAACATCGGAAGCTGGCGCGTCAAGGAGACCGATCGGATCGCGGCGATGGCGACCGAACTCGCCAAGCTGGGCGCCCAGGTCGCGGCCGGCGACGACTGGCTCGAGGTCGCGCCGCCCGCGAGCTTCCGGCATGCGGCCATCGATACCTACGACGACCACCGGATGGCCATGTGCTTCGCGCTCGCGGCCTTCGGCGGCGCAGGGGTGACGATCAACGATCCGGCCTGCGTGCGCAAGACCTTCCCCGCGTTCTTCGAGCGCCTGGCGCAGATCGCCGGCGGGTCGACCGACGTTGCGGCGCAGGCGCTGCCGACGGTCATCGCCATCGACGGACCCGCGGCGTCGGGCAAGGGGACGGTCGCGCAGCGCGTCGCACAGGCGTTGGGCATGCACTACCTCGACAGCGGGTCGCTCTACCGGCTGGTGGCCCTGCAGGCGCTCGAGCGGCAGGTCGCGCCGGACGACGCTGGGGGCCTTGCACGGATCGCAGCGGCCCTGGCGCCGACCTTCGGCGACGGGCGGATCGACGTGGACGGCCGCGAGGTGACCGAGGCGCTGCGCGACGAGGCGGTGTCGGCGATGGCATCCCGGGTGGCGGTTCACGCCCCGGTGCGCGAGGCGCTCCTGGCCCGGCAGCGGGCGTTTCGGGTCGCCCCGGGGCTGGTCGCCGAGGGACGCGACATGGGGACCGTCGTGTTCCCGGATGCCCGCCTCAAGGTGTTTCTGACGGCGAGCGCCGAGGCGAGGGCGCGTCGTCGCCATAAGCAGTTGATCGAAAAAGGAATCTCCGCTAAAATGGACGACCTTTTGCGCGACATCCGGGAACGTGACGCCCGTGACTCGACCCGTGCGGCTGCCCCGCTCGTGCCGGCCGCGGACGCGGTGGTTCTGGATTCGACCGACCTGTCGGTCGCCGCAGTCGCCGATGCCGTCCTGGCGCTCTATCGCAAGCAATGCGGCGGGCCGGGCGGCGCGGACGGGCGCAGATGACGACGTAACGGGATTCACGGCAACGAACCGGGGCCTGCGCTAACCCTAGCCGGCGCGTGCATCCGGATTTTCAACCACCAACCCGCCTCGGGCGAGATACAGGGTTCTCGCAACGGGCGGCGTTATCGACAAAGGAACCAACCCCGATGGCTATTGCCACTCAAACCTCCACCGCGACTGCAACCGCGGGCATGGAGAATTTCGCCGCACTGTTCGAGGAGTCCCTTGCGCGCCAGGAAATGCGCCAGGGCGAACTGATCACTGCCGAAGTCATCCGCGTCGACTACAACATCGTCGTCGTCAACGCCGGTCTGAAGTCGGAGAGCTTCATTCCGATCGAGGAATTCAAGAACGACAACGGCGAGGTCGAGGTCAAGCCGGGCGACTTCGTCACCGTCGCGATCGAGAGCCTCGAGAACGGTTACGGCGAGACCCGCCTGTCGCGCGACAAGGCGAAGCGCCTGAAGGCCTGGCACGATCTCGAAGCCTCGATGGAGCAGGGCTCGATCGTCCAGGGCTTCGTCACCAGCAAGGTCAAGGGCGGCCTCACCGTCATGATCAACGGCATCCGCGCGTTCCTGCCCGGATCCCTGGTCGACATCCGTCCGGTCAAGGACACGACGCCCTACGAGAACAAGCAGCTCGACTTCAAGGTCATCAAGCTCGACCGCAAGCGCAACAACGTGGTCGTCTCGCGCCGCGCCGTGCTCGAGGAGAGCCTGGGCGAGGAGCGCGAAAAGCTGCTGTCGACGCTGTCGGAGGGGGCGGTCGTCAAGGGCATCGTCAAGAACATCACCGATTACGGCGCGTTCGTCGACCTGGGCGGCATCGACGGGCTGCTGCACATCACCGATCTCGCGTGGCGCCGCGTCAAGCATCCGTCGGAAGTGCTCGCGGTCGGCGACGAGGTCACCGCCAAGGTCCTGAAGTTCGACCAGGAGAAGAACCGCGTCTCGCTGGGGCTGAAGCAGCTGGGCGACGACCCGTGGGTCGGCCTGTCGCGGCGCTACCCGCCCGGCACGCGCCTGTTCGGCAAGGTCACGAACATCACCGACTACGGCGCGTTCGTCGAGATCGAATCGGGCATCGAGGGCCTGGTCCACGTCTCGGAGATGGACTGGACCAACAAGAACATCCATCCGACCAAGGTCGTGCAGCTGGGCGACGAGGTCGAGGTGATGATCCTGGAGATCGACGAGGACCGCCGCCGCATCTCGCTGGGGATGAAGCAGTGCATGGCCAATCCCTGGGACGAGTTCGCGATGAACCACAAGAAGGGCGACAAGGTCAGCGGCCAGATCAAGTCGATCACCGACTTCGGCGTCTTCATCGGCCTGCCGGGCGGCATCGACGGTCTCGTCCACCTGTCCGACCTGTCGTGGTCGCAGGCTGGCGAAGAAGCCATCCGCGGCTTCAAGAAGGGTGATGAAGTCGAAGCCGTCGTGCTCGCCATCGATACCGAC
>DATGDG010000230.1:0-3038 GCA_035311025.1 Casimicrobiaceae bacterium | reverse complement strand
CCATCCCGCCTCCGCCAGCACCTGCCGGAGGAGCGGCAGCATGCGCTCCGACGACGCGCTTCCGGCCCGCTCACGCAAGGCGACGACACGGTTCCCGTCGGAGGCGCACACCGACAGCCAGTCGGTCGAACTGTCGACGGCGACGATCTTCATCGCCGCATTCTACCGGGCGCCGGAGGGGGCAGCGCGTACAATCCGCGCCCACCGCCATGATCGAATTGACCATCGAATCGCTGGATCAGGAAGGCCGCGGCATCGCGCACGCCGAGGGCAAGGTCGTGTTCGTCGAAGGCGCACTGCCCGGCGAACGGGTCGCCGCGGAAGTCTTCAAGCGCAAGCCGAGCTTCGACCTGGCACGCGTGGTCACCGTGCGCACCGAGAACGCCGGGCGCGTCACGCCCCGATGCCCCCACTTCGGCGTCTGCGGCGGCTGCGCGCTGCAGCATGCCGACCCGAGCCTTCAGCTCGCGGCCAAGCAGCGCGCGCTGGAGGACGCGCTGTGGCGCATCGGACGCGTGCGCCCCGACGTCGTCTTGCCGGCAATCGCCGGGCCGGCCTGGGGCTATCGGCATCGCGCGCGCCTGTCGGTGCGCGACGTGACGAAGAAAGGCGGGGTGCTGATCGGCTTCCACGAGCGCAAGTCGAGCTACGTCGCCGACATGCGCGAATGCCACGTGATCCCGGAAAAGGTGTCGATGCTGCTTCCCCTCCTGCGGACGCTGGTCGAGTCGCTGTCGATCCGCACCCGCCTGCCGCAGATCGAGCTCGCCGTCGGCGAGCGCCTCGCTCCGGGTTCCCGCAACCCGGCCGGCGAAGGCTTGGTGTATGCGCTGGTGTTGCGCATCCTGGAACCCCTCTCGGACACGGACCGCGCCAAGCTCGCCGGATTCGCCAGTGCGCAGCAGGTCGAGTTCTGGCTGCAGCCGGGCGGTCCCGATACCGTCGTCCCTTTCCGTCCGGCGGAGGCAGCGCTGGCCTACACGCTGCCGGAATTCGACGTGGCGATGCCCTTCGCCCCGACCGATTTCACCCAGGTCAACGCCGCGATCAACCGCGTGCTCGTGCGCCGCGCGCTGGCGCTCCTCGACCCGCGACCCGGCGAGCGCGTCGGCGATTTCTTCTGCGGACTGGGGAATTTCACGCTTCCGATCGCGCGCAGCGGTGCCCGCGTGGTCGGGGTCGAGGGAAGCAGGGCGCTGGTCGCCCGCGCTGAAACGAACGCGAAGCTCAACGGCCTGTCGGCGACGACGAGCTTCGTCTGCGCCAACCTGTTCACCGCGACCGCCGACACCGTCTCGGGGCTGGGCCCCCTCGACCGCGTGCTGATCGATCCGCCGCGCGAGGGCGCCGCCGAACTTGCCAAGGCACTGCCCCACCGCGACGACGAGCGGGCGCTGGCGCGCATCGTCTACGTGTCCTGCAATCCCGCCACCCTCGCCCGCGACGCGGCGATCCTCGTCCACGAGCGCGGCTATCGCCTCGACAGCGCGGGCGTGGTCAACATGTTCCCGCACACGGCGCACATCGAGTCGGTCGCGGCGTTCCTGCGCTGACCGGATGCAACGAAAACGGGGCGATGCGATCGCCCCGTCGTCGTGACCTGCGCCGGCGCCTGCGTCAGCGGCGCTGCCCCGAGAACGCGAGCAGGATATTCAGCAGGTTGATGAAGATGTTGTAGACATCCAGGAACAGCTTCAGCGTCGCCGAGATGTAGTTCGTCTCGCCACCGCGCACGATCGACTGGACGTCGAACAGCAGGTACAGCGAGAAGATCAGCACCGCGACCGCCGAGATCGTCAGGGAGAGCGCCGGTACCTGGAAGAACAGGTTGGCGAGCGACGCGACGATCAGCAGCACGAGTCCGATGAACAGGAACTTGCCGAGGAACGAGAAATCGCGTTTCGACACCGTGGCGAGCGTCGCCATCGCGAAGAAGATCGCAGCCGTCATCCCGCCCGCGAGCGCGACGAGCTGTCCCCCGTTCTTGAAGCCCGCGGCCACCGAGAGGATCGGCGTCAGCATCAGGCCCGCGATGAATGTGAAGCCGAACAACGCTGGCACGCCCCACGCGCTGTTGCGCAGCGCGGTGACCCCGAACAGCGCCCCGATCATCACGCCGAACATCAGCAGCGGCGTCAGCGTCGGCGAGGCGACGAACAGACTGACGAAGTTGAACTGCATGCCCGCCCATGCCCCGGCGATCGTCGGCAGCATCGACAGCGCGAGCAGCCAGTAGGTATTGCGCAGCACGCGATGCTGGCTTTCGGCGACCGACCCGGTCTGGGAAAGCGCCTCGCGCGTGAAAACCGGTTGCAGTCTTGGATCCATGAAACCTCCGCAATGGGGGCGCTGCCCCCGATATCCCTGCCCGGGTTGGGCGTTTACGACAGTAAGACTAGCAGAACCCGCAGTAGTTTCAATCGATTGGCGATCGAGGCGGTATCAGGGAAGCCCCGATGCCCATGCTAAGATTTGTCCGCCTGCCTGCAGAATCAACGCCCGTCGGGCAGTTGACCGGCAGTCCCGGGATGGGTGGCAGAGCGGTTGAATGCACCAGACTTCTTCGACTACTACACGGTCGACACCTTCGACGAGGCTGTCACCAAGCTGTTCAACGAGCGCCAGACCGACCCAGTCGGCTACCGCTGCTACGCCCTCGACCTGACCCCGGCGTTCGAGTGGTACGCACGCTGGCCCCTACTCCGCCGCAGCAAGCGTGGAGGCTTCTTTCGGCGTCAGGCGCGACAGGGAGCGGCGCCGTGGGAGTTCCACCCGGACGACACCCTCTTCGAGGTCTGGCGCCGGCCGGACGGGCCGATGGGGTTCACACGGACGTACATGCTGCGCGTGGGCGGTAGGACGCACCAGGAGGCCATGGAGAACTGGATGTTCTGGGCGGCCTGCTTCCGCCGAGGACGACGGACGTTACACCGCGCGTCGCAGGGGCTGAGCGGCGGCGACCATGCCCGCCAATGAGGCAACCATGAGCAACGAGAAGCGGACGGCAGGCAAGGCGCTCCCCTCCGACAACACACCCC
>DATGDG010000229.1:0-3766 GCA_035311025.1 Casimicrobiaceae bacterium | reverse complement strand
GACGCGTCGCAGCTTCCGACATCGTCAGTCCGGAAACGCAGGAGACCCTGTATCCGGCGGGAACGCTGCTGGGCGAAGACGAGGTCGAGCAGATCGAGCTCCTCGGCATCGACGAGGTCAAGGTGCGCACGCCGCTCACCTGCGACACCCGCTACGGCCTGTGCGCCAGGTGCTACGGGCGCGACCTGGGCCGCGGCCACCTGGTCAACGTCGGCGAGGCGGTGGGCGTGATCGCCGCGCAGTCGATCGGCGAGCCGGGAACGCAGCTGACGATGCGGACCTTCCACATCGGTGGCGCGGCGTCGCGTACCGCGGCGGCCTCGCAGGTCGAGTCCAAGTCGGCGGGCACCGTGCGCTTCTCGGCGCTGATGCGCTACGTCACCAACGCCAAGGGCGAGCTCGTCGTGATCGCGCGCTCGGGCGAAGTGATGATCCACGACGACAACGGTCGCGAGCGCGAGCGCCACAAGGTTCCCTACGGCGCGACGCTGCAGGTGAAGGACGGCGACACGGTGAAGGCGGGCAAGGTGCTGGCGCAGTGGGACGCGACGGCGCGGCCGATCATCACCGAGTACGCGGGCACGGTGAAGTTCGAGAACGTCGAGGACGGCGTGACGGTGGCCAAGCAGGTCGACGAAGTCACCGGCCTGTCGACGCTGGTCGTCATCGATCCGAAGCGGCGTGCCGGCTCGACCGCCAAGGGCGTGCGCCCTCAGGTGAAGCTGCTCGATGCCGAAGGCGACGAGATCCACCTCGCGGGCTCGGACCTGCCGGTCAACATCACCTTCCAGCTGGGATCGATCATCACGGTGAAGGACGGCCAGCAGGTCGCCGTCGGCGAGGTTCTCGCGCGGATTCCGCAGGAGACCTCGAAGACGCGCGACATCACGGGCGGCCTGCCGCGCGTGGCCGAGCTGTTCGAGGCGCGTGCGCCGAAGGACGCGGGAACACTGGCTGAAGTCACTGGCACCGTCTCGTTCGGCAAGGACACGAAGGGCAAGCAGCGGCTGGTCATCACCGACCTGGACGGCGTCGCCCACGAGTACCTGATCCCGAAGGACAAGCACGTCACGGCCCACGACGGCCAGGTCGTGAACAAGGGGGAGATGATCGTCGACGGTCCGGCGGATCCACACGACATCCTGCGTCTTCTCGGCGTCGAGGCGCTCGCGCGCTACATCACCGACGAGGTGCAGGACGTCTACCGGCTGCAGGGCGTGAAGATCAACGACAAGCACATCGAGGTGATCGTCAGGCAGATGCTGCGCCGCGTGCAGGTCAGCGATGCCGGCGACTCGCGCTTCATCCAGGGCGAGCAGGTCGAGCGCTCGGACCTGCTGGACGAGAACGATCGCATGAAGAACGACGAGACCAAGCAGCAGGCGACCTACGAGCACATGCTGCTCGGCATCACCAAGGCGTCACTGTCGACCGACTCGTTCATCTCGGCCGCATCGTTCCAGGAGACCACGCGCGTGCTGACCGAGGCCGCGATCATGGGCAAGCGCGACGACCTGCGCGGCCTGAAGGAGAACGTGATCGTCGGCCGGCTGATTCCCGCCGGCACCGGCCTCGCGTACCACAACGCGCGCCGGCGTCAGAAGCTGCTCGGGCCCGATGCGGCACTGCTGGGTACCGGCGAGGAAGCGCCTGCCGCACCCGCGTCGGAGGTGTCCGCCGACGCGGCCTGACCGGCGCGACTGCGGCATATCGAGACCGGCGAGCGATCGCCGGTCTTTTTTTTTCGTTTACCCGTTGCGTCGCCTGCTGGCGTCCGTGGCCGTCGCGCACTGCGCGTAACATCTGCCGAAGTTCGGATCGGTTACTTCGGGTGATTCCATGTCGATCTTCATCTGCCGTGCACGTGCCACGGTCGCGTGCATCGCGCTGCTGATGGGTCTTGCGGCAGCGGTCCCCGCCGACGCGCGGCCTCGCGTGTGCCTGGTGCTCTCCGGGGGCGGCGCGCGCGGCGCTGCGCACGTCGGCGTGCTGAAGGTGCTCGAAGAGCTCCGGGTGCCGATCGACTGCATTGCCGGCACCAGCATGGGCGCGCTGGTCGGCGGCGCGTACGCGAGCGGCATGTCGATCACCGACATGGAGAAGCTCCTGCGGGGCATCTCGACCAACCTGCTGTTCCACGAGAAGCCGCCACGACAGGAGCAGACGATCCGTCGCAAGATCGACGATCGCTCGATCCTGTTCGGGTTCGAGGTGGGACTCAAGGACGGCGACCTGAAGCTGCAGAAGGGGCTGGTGAGCGGCGTGCAGCTCGAGACCGTCCTGCGCAAGCTGGTTCATGCGCCCGGTGAGAAAAACTTCGATGAACTGCCGATCCCCTACCGCGCGGTGGCGACCGATCTCGTCACCGGCCAGCCAGTGATCTTCGATCGCGGCGATCTCGCGAACGTGATGCGCGCATCGATGTCCGTCCCCGGCGCGATCGCACCCGCGGAGATCGACGGCAGGATGCTCGTCGACGGCGGGTTGACCGACAACCTGCCGGTCGACGTCGCGCGCGCGATGGGTGCCGACGTCGTCATCGCGGTCAACCTCGGCACGCCGCTGATGAAGCGCGAGGAGCTGGAGTCGATTGTCGGCGTCACCGGGCAGATGATCAACATCCTCACCGAGCAGAACGTGCGCAAGGCACTCGCGTCGCTGAAGCCCGGCGATATCCTGATCGAACCCGCGCTGGGCCGTTTCTCGGCCGCCAATTTCGACGACCTGCGCAAGGCGGTCCCGATCGGCGAAGCTGCGGCGCGCCAGGTCGCGGCGAAGCTCGAGGCGCTGTCGCTTCCGCCCGAGCAGTATGCCGCGCTGCGTGCGCGTCAGAGCCTCGAGCTGTCGCCGGACGAGCGGCCGATCGCCGAGATCAGGTTCGAGCCGATGGCGCGCGTCAACCCGGAGGTGCTGAGGCACGAGATGCATACGAAGGTCGGCGAGCCGGTCCGGCAGGACGTGCTGGACCGCGACATGCTGCGCCTGCAGGGGAGCGGCGACTTCGAACACGTCAACTACCACCTTCTCGACGACGCCGGGCGCCGATTGCTCGACATCGATGCCGTCGAGAAATCGTGGGGGCCCGACTACCTGCGCTTCGGCCTCGGCTTGGGGACCGACCTGCAGGGCGACGCGTTCTTCAATCTCGCTGCGAGCTACAAGCGGACCTGGTTGAACAGTCTGGGCGCCGAATGGCGCACCGACGCGCAGATGGGGCGAACGAGTCGTCTCGCGACCGAGTTCTATCAGCCGCTCTCGGTCGAAGGCACGTGGTTCGTCGCGCCCAACGCGAAGGCAGAGCGCAAGGCATTCGACCTGTACCAGGGTTCGCAGCGCGTCGCCCGCTACGACCTGCGGACCCTGCAGGGGGAACTCGACCTCGGGCTCAACCTGCAGCGCTACGGCGCGATTCGGGTCGGATTCCTGGCAGGCAACGTGAACGCCAAGCTCGACACCGGTCCCGCGGCCCTGGCGCCACCCGAAGGAACCATTCCGCAGGCGGGCTTCGTCACCCGCGCCCTCATCGACCAGCTCGACAGCGCGAACTTCCCGCGCTCCGGTTACCTGGCGGCTGCCAACGTGTACGCCTCGCGGGCAACCGTCGGGGCGCAGGACGACTACACCCGCTGGGATACAAACCTGATCGGTGCGTACTCGATCGGCCGGCACACGCTCCAGGCCGGATTCCGGGCGGGCGGTACGCTGGGCAGCGGGACGCTGCCGACGTACGACCTGTTCCAGTGGGGCGGATTCCTGCAGCAATCGG
>DATGDG010000228.1:0-3046 GCA_035311025.1 Casimicrobiaceae bacterium | reverse complement strand
GCGCTCGCGGGGAAGCCGTCGCAAAACATTCAAGTTTAGCGGAATCCGTCCGTCTCCGCGACTATGGGGCTCGGCGCTTCGCCGCGATTCCCCGGTCCGCATCGCCGCCGCCCGGGGCCGGGGCGGAGCTCGCCGTCATCGTCGCGCCGACCGCTCGAGGGCAGCACGCACGCGCAGCGCATCGAGGAAATAGTGGCAGAGCTCCTCGCCGCCCTCCGGCACACCGAGCAGCAGCACCGGCACGCGATCGCCGTACCTCGATTCGAGCGCCGGATCGGTGTCGACGTCGATCTCGGTGATCCCGGCGCCGTGGGCGCGCGCCAGCGGGACGAGCGCCTCCCGCATGTCGTCGCACAGGTGGCAATAGGCGCGCACCAGCAGCGTGAGGCGCGCCCCGGATTCGCTCGCGGGGTCGGCAGGCGCCGCCATCAGGCGGCGGCGCGACGGCGCGGCCGCAGCGTCACTGCGTATCCCCGTTGCCGAGCCTCACCGTCGCGAAGAACTGGTTGTCGCCCCGCCGCAGCTGCAGCGTGACCGACGCACCCTTGTCGAGGCGCGCCAGGTATTCGTTGACCTGCGCCGCACTCTTCGCCGCGGTCAGCTGCCCGTTCTGCACGATGGAGAGCACGAGGTCGCCCGGCTGCACGTTGCCGCGCACGACGCCGACGACATCCTCGACCAGCACCCCGCCGCTCGGGAGCTCGAGGTCCCTGCGCTGCTCGTCGGTGAGGTCGGACAGGACGAGGCCCATCCGGTTGGGCTTGGCCTTCTCCTTCGGCGCAGGCTTCGCGCGTCCCGGGGTCGTTGCCGGACCGTCCTTCAGCTCCGCCACGGTCACGGCGACGTCCTTCTGCGCGCCCTTGCGCCAGATCGTCAGGGTGACCTTGGTGCCCGGGTGCACGGCGGTGATGATCCGCGGCAGGTCATTCGACGAGGCCACGTCGCGGCCGTCGACCTTCAGGATGATGTCACCCACTTCGATGCCGGCCCTGCCGGCGGGACCGTTCTTCTCGACGCCGTTGACCAGCGCGCCGGTCGGCTCCTTCAGCCCGAAGGCCCCGGCCGCATCCTTGGACACTTCCTGGATCTGCACGCCGATGCGGCCGCGGGTGACCCGGCCCTTTTCCTTGAGCTGGTTCACGGCATTCATCGCCACGTCGATGGGCACGGCGAATGCGAGGCCCATGTAGCCGCCGGTGCGCGAATAGATCAGCGAGTTGATGCCGACGACCTCCCCGCGCATGTTGAACAACGGTCCGCCCGAGTTGCCGGGATTGATCGCGACGTCGGTCTGGATGAAGGGCACGAGGTTCTCCTGTGGGAGGTCGCGGCCCTTGGCGCTGACGATGCCTGCGGTCATCGTGTTGTCGAGTCCGAAAGGCTTGCCGATCGCCACCACCCACTCCCCGACCTTGAGCTTGTCGGGGTCGCCGATGGTCACCCGCGGCAGGTCCTTCGCATCGATCTTCAGCAGTGCGACGTCGGTGCGGCCGTCGGTGCCGACGACCTTGGCGACGAACTCCCGCTTGTCGGAAAGGTGCACGGTCACCTCGCTGGCGTCGTCGACGACGTGGGCATTGGTGACGATGTACCCGTCGCTGGAGACGATGAACCCCGAACCGGTCGACTGCGTCTCGAACTGGCGCTCCTGCCCACCCGGGCCCTGGCGCGGAATCTGCCCGAAGCGGCGGAAGAACTCGTAGAACGGGTCGTCCTCGGAAATGTCGGGGCCGCGCGGGCGACTGACCTTCTGGGTGACGTCGACCGAGACGACTGCCGGCCCCTGGCGTTGGTAGAGCTCGGTGAAATCGGGCAGCAGCCCGGTGCGGCCCTGCGCGACCGCGGACCCGGCGGCGACCAGTGAAACCAGCGCAACGAAGGCGGCGCGCAGGAACGCGCGCGGCCTCCAGGACGGCGCACAGAACATGGGTTCCCTCTTTATCGTTGGGTGGGTGACGAAGCGATGGCGCGCGGGCTAGCGATGCTCGACCGAGTTGGCGATCTGCCGCACCGTCGCACTGGGCGTCTCGCCCATCACGGTGACGACGTGATCGTCATGCCGCACGCTGTACACGTTGAGCCCCCCCTGGTGCACGAATCCGACGTGCGCCGACGGGGCGCCCTGCGGCTCGATGAACACTGAAACCGAGACGAGCCCGTCCGAAAATACCAGATGCGCGACACGCTCGTTGCGCCCGTGCAGCTTGCGGAAGCCTTCCATGATCTTCTCGAAACCGGCAGGCACGCGGGTGACCACCCACCCGGTGGGCTGGCGGACGACGTCGTCGGAGGCGCCCTCCAGCACCTGCCAGTCCTTGGGAGCCTCGGACCACGACGGCGCGACCATCGATCGATCGACCGGCACGTTGATCGAGATGTCGGTGAACGCGAACTGCTCGATGCCCTCCTCCTTCTCGTTGAGCAGCCGGGCCTTCAGCAGCAACCCGGTCTCCGCGTCGGACCAGAACCGGTGGCCGTAGCGCAGGTCGTCCCGCGGCTGGAACACGACGACCTGCACCGGCCGGCCGCTGACCCGGTCGTCGCCAATGACGCGAAAGTCGTAGAATCTCGACAGCGACTGCTGCTGCTGGGGCGACAGTGCCGGAAAGACGTTGCGGAACGTGCGCGGCTCGACGCGAACCAGCTTGGCGTCCGGGTAGTAGCAGCGCACCTCGCCCTGGGTGCGGATGAGCTCGCGCGCGGGTCCGTCGAGGTTCACGAGCTTCTCGAATTCGTGCCCGTCGTCGTTCAGGTGGGTGATGCGCGAGGTCTCGACGCGGGGCCCGATCTGGTAGACGATGGTCCCGATGTAGTTGAGATCGCGCGCGGCCTGCGCCGCCCGCGTGAGCCACTGCATCGCATCGTCGGCACGGGCGGCCGAGGCGAGGAAACCGAGGACCAGTGCCGCCGACGCGAGCCGGCGGCTGACGCGGGGGGACGGGCGGAACGCGCGCTGCATCGGCGATCGCTCAGGGCTGGACTTCGCGCGTCACGGCGACGTCGCGGAGGTACGGTCCCACGCCCTGCAGCATGCTCGACGGCGCAT
>DATGDG010000227.1:0-5083 GCA_035311025.1 Casimicrobiaceae bacterium | reverse complement strand
CCTGCACGGCGGCCTGCTGCACCTCGGCTTCAACATGTTCGCGTTGTACATGTTCGGCAGTCCGGTCGAGCAGGTGTTCGGCACGCGCCGCTACCTGATCTATTACTTCGTGTCGGTGCTTTCGGCGGCATTCACCCAGCTCGCGTTCGCGATGGTGACCGGCGGCATCTACCCGACGATCGGCGCATCGGGCGGGGTGTTCGGCCTGCTGCTGGCCTACGCCAAGTTCTTCCCCCACAACCGGGTGATGCTGCTGATCCCGCCGATCCCGATGTCGGCGCGGACCTTCGTCTTCGGCTACGCAGCGCTCGAGCTCTTCCTCGGCGTGACCCGCTCGCAGGAGGGCGTCGCGCACTTCGCGCATCTCGGCGGCCTGATCGGCGGCTACCTGCTGTTGCGGTACTGGCGCGGCGGGCCCCGCGGCTATCGGCGCTGAGGCGCGACACGGGCGCAGCGGCGGGGTGTCCGACCCGGTCCGGGGGTGTACCCAGCAACGGTCGCTCGTGGTACAACGCGGCGCAAGGGACCATCAGGGAACCGCAAGGGGACCGTCGAGGCGCATTGCGGGCGCAGGGGGGCGCCGACGGGACCACGATCGGGGCGGGAGGACCATGGCAGTCCACCGATGCCGTTTGCGATGTTCGTGCACGATCCTGCCGCCGGAGATCCTGCGGCGCATCGCGTCGCGCGGGACGCCGTCGCAGCGCGAAGCCGCACTCGCAACGCTCGCCAGTGACCAGACGCTGCGGCTGTCGCGCGCGACCCGGCAGCTCCTCGAACGCGGTCCGGCACGGCCGCCGCTCGCCATGCCGCCGTTCGCGAAGCAGCGCACGATCTACGACGCCGGACATCGCGAGACGCTGCCCGGCCGTGTCGTACGCAGCGAAGGTGCGCGCGCCGGCCGGGACGTCGAAGTCAACGAGGCCTACGACGGCCTCGGCGCGACGTTCGACTTCTTCGCGACGGTCTACGACCGCGATTCGATCGACGACGCCGGCATGCACCTCGATGCGACCGTCCATTACGGCCGCAGCTACGACAACGCGTTCTGGAACGGCCGGCAGATGGTCTTCGGCGACGGTGACGGCGAGCTGTTCAACCGCTTCACCATCTCCGTCGACGTCATCGGCCACGAGCTGACGCACGGCGTGACCGGCGACGAGGCGAACCTCGTCTATCTCGGGCAGGCCGGCGCGCTGAACGAGTCGATCTCGGACGTCTTCGGCTCGCTGGTCAAGCAGTACGCCCTCGGGCAGACCGCCGATCAGGCCGACTGGCTGATCGGGGCGGGCCTGTTCACCTCCAGGGTGAATGGCGTCGCCCTGCGCTCGATGAAAGCCCCGGGAACCGCGTTCGACGACCCGGTCCTCGGCCGCGACAGCCAGCCGGCGACGATGGCCGGCTACGTGCACACGACGATGGACAACGGCGGCGTGCACACGAATTCCGGGATCCCGAACCATGCGTTCTACCTCGCCGCAATCGCGCTCGGCGGACATGCCTGGGAGCAGGCAGGGCGCATCTGGTACGAGACGCTGCGCGACCGGCGCGTGCGCCAGACGTCGACGTTCCGGCAGTTCGCGGTCCTGACGGCGCAGAACGCCGCCCAGCTGTTCGGGTCCCGGGAGCGGCAGGCGGTCGCTGCGGCGTGGAATGAGGTCGGGATCGACGTCGGCAATTCGGGTGGACGCGGGTGACAGGGCAGGGGTGACACGACGACGATGCACATCGATTTCAGTATCGACGGCGGCATCGCCGCGTTCCCCGGGCTCGCGAAACCGGTCCGCATCGACTGCGCGGCACTGTCGGCCCGTGATGCGGCGCAGCTGCGCGACCTCGTGAACAAGGCGGATTTCTTCGGCGTTGCCGAGCCCGCCCCGAGGGCGCCGATGCCCGACGCCCGCGCCTACACGATCATGGTCGACGATGGCCTGCAATGCCGGACGCTGACGCTCGCCGAGCCGATCGCCGATCGACCAATGCGCGAGCTGGTCGCGGAGCTGCGCCTGCGCGCCGACGCGATCCGCAGCAAGGGGAGGGCAGGATGAGATCTCGTGCATGGCTGGGCGCCGCGGCGCTTTGCGCGGGCTGCGCTACCCTGGAACCCGGGGTCGAGGTGACCGGAAAGCCGGTGGGGGAATTCTTCGACGAGCTCAAGGCCGAGCTGCGCGAAGTCCACTGGCGCGTGAAAGGCGGCGGGGAGGCCTGCGGCAGCAGCGAGCCGCGCGAGGTCGACCTGCGCAACGCGACGGTTACGCTCGAAATGCGGCGGATCGCGGAGGCGAGCGTCGACGGGGAGATTCGCCTGGTGGCGCTGCCGCTCGCGGGCGCTTCGGTGACGCCGACCCTGTCGGGATCGGCGGCGCGCCGGTCCTCCCAGGACATCACGATCAAGCTCGACGTCAGCGGTGATGCGCCGGTTCACGACATCGACGATGCTCCTGCGGCAGGCAGTGCGCTCGCCAAGGCCGTGAACGCCGCCATCGACGGCTTCGTTCGCTCGAGCGCCGACGCGCCCTGCATCCGCCTTGCCGCGCTGAAGCTGCAATTCATTCTCGACGTCGAGCGCGCTGCCGGCGGCGGATTCAGGATCGTCGTTCCCGCGGCGCAGATCGCTGCCGACGGGAGCAGCCGCGACGTCAATACGTTGACCCTGGCCTGGGACCGGATCGTCTCCAATGCGCTGCGCTGACCCGATCCCGGTCTTGCGCGGGCAGCGCCGCGAATCTGCCGCGGGCCTGCCCCTTGCACCGCTGCGTGACGCGGGTATGCTTGACCCATTGCCAGTCGGCCGGATGGAGCGGGCATGCCGATACGATCGCTGCGCTCGATAGTCGCGGGGCAGACGCCCATCACCGCGTCGAAGACGACGACCGTCGTCGAAGCGGCGCGCCTGATGAAGCGGCACAACGTGGGTGCGCTGCTGGTCGTCGACGGCACGCGCCTGGTGGGCATCTTCACCGAGCGCGACGCGCTGTTCCGGCTGCTCGCCGAAGGGCGCAATCCGGCGATCACCCGGGTCGCGGACGTCATGACCGCCCAGCCGCAGACCGTCCATCCCGACGAGCCTTTCGGCAACGCCCTGCGCCTCATGTACGAAGGCAAGTTCAGGCACCTGCCGGTCGTCGAGTTCGACCGGCCGCTCGGCATGGTCTCGGTTCGCGACGCACTCGACGAGGACCTGTACGAACTGCGCCTCGATCTCGAGCAGCGCGAGTCGATGCGTGACTGACCGTGGCCGCGGTCACGCGGCCGGTGACCCGCTGCGACGATCCACGCCCGAGGAGATGCCATTGACTGCGCACACCTACAAGCTGGTCGAACTCGTCGGCTCGTCGCCCAGCAGCAGCGACGATGCGATCCGCAACGCGATCGCCAAGGCATCGGCTACAATCAAGCACATCGACTGGTACCAGGTGATCGAGTCGCGCGGCCACGTCGTCGACGGCAGGATCGCCCATTTCCAGGTGACCCTCAAGGTCGGGTTCCGGATCGAATGACCTGGAAGCGTTGCCTCGCCGCCCCGAGGTCGGGGGCCTGATTCTCCACCCCGGTTCTCCGTTGCCCACCCGCGCTTCGTTCCATCCCGCCGTCCAGGGCTGGTTTGCCCATCGGTTCCCTGCCGCGACCCTTGCCCAGGCGCGCGCCTGGCCGTTGATCCAGTCCGGGCGCCACGTGCTGATCGCCGCGCCGACCGGGTCGGGCAAGACCCTCGCCGCCTTCCTCGCCGCGATCGATGCGCTGCTGAAGGAAGGCCGCGAAGCCGGCCTCCCCGACGAGACCCGCGTCGTCTACGTCTCGCCGCTGAAAGCACTCTCCAACGACGTCCACCGGAATCTGGCGTTGCCGCTCTCCGGCATTCGCGACGAGCTCGTCCGGCGCGGCGAGGCTGACGTCGACATCCGGACGCTGGTGCGCACCGGCGACACGCCGCAGCACGAGCGTGAAGGCATGCGCAGGCGGCCACCGCACGTCGTCGTGACGACCCCCGAGTCGCTCTACGTGCTGCTCGGTTCGGAATCGGGGCGCCGGATGCTCGCGACGACGCGCACGGTGATCGTCGACGAGATCCACGCGATCGCTGCCAGCAAGCGCGGCAGCCATCTCGCGCTCTCGCTCGAGCGTCTCGAGGCGCTCGCGGGCAGGCCGCTGCAGCGCATCGGCCTGTCGGCGACGCAGAAGCCGATCGAGGACGTCGCCCGCTTCCTCGTCGGTGCGCGATTCGATCGCGCATCCTGCGAGATCGTCGACCTCGGCCACGTGCGCGAGCGCGATCTCGCGATCGAGGTGCCTTCGGCGCCGCTCGAGGCGGTGATGTCCAACGAGGTCTGGGGACAGGTGTATGCGCGGCTCGCCGATCTCGCGGGCGCCCACCGGACCACACTGGTCTTCGTCAACACGCGCCGCCTCGCCGAACGCGTCTCACGCCACCTGTCGGAGATCCTCGGACGCGACCAGGTCATGGCCCATCACGGCAGCATGGCGCGTGAGATCCGGCTCGCGGCCGAGCAGCGTCTCAAGAACGGCGAGCTGAAGCTGCTGGTCGCCACGGCTTCGCTCGAGCTCGGCATCGACATCGGCGACGTCGAGCTCGTCTGCCAGATCGGGTCTCCGCGCTCGATCTCGACCTTCCTCCAGCGCGCGGGACGCGCGAGCCACACGGTCGGGGGCGTTCCGAAAGCGAGGATCTTCCCGACCTCGCGCGACGAGCTCGTCGAATGCGCTGCGCTGCTCGATGCCGTGCAGCGTGGGGAGCTCGATCGCCTCGCGATTCCGGAAAAGCCGGTCGACGTGCTCGCCCAGCAGATCGTTGCCGAAGTCGCCGCGCGCGAATGGCGCGAGGACGAGCTCCTTGCCTGCCTGACCTGCGCGTCGCCCTACGCGGGCCTGACGCGGGACGAGTACCTCGAGGTCCTGCGCATGCTTGCCGAGGGTTTGACGACGCGTCATGGGCATCGCGGCGCGTACATCCACCGCGATGCGGTCCACGGCGTGCTCCGTGGACGCCGCGGCGCGAGGCTCACCGCATTGACCTCGGGCGGGGCGATTCCCGACACCGCCGACTACGACGTCGTGCTCGAGC
>DATGDG010000226.1:0-2211 GCA_035311025.1 Casimicrobiaceae bacterium | reverse complement strand
GAATCCCTCACTGCGCCGTGCGGGAGCGCAACCATCATCCGGGAGATCCCATGTTGAAGAGGGCGAAAGCGTCGGCGCGCGCGGGAGCAGGCGCGCAGACCGAGGACGTGAAGGAGATGCGGAAGGCGGTGCTCGATTCCTCGCGGCAGATATGGCTCGCGGGACTGGGGGCTTTCTCGCGCGCGCAGGCCGAGGGCACGAAGTTGTTCGAGACGCTGGTCAGGCATGGCGAATCGATCGAGGCACGGACGCGGCGGGCGGCGACGGACAAGGCCTTTGCCGCTCGGGATGCAGCACAGGCGAAGGCGAAGGAGATGCAGAAAATGGCCGGCGGAACGTGGGACAAGCTCGAAAAGGTGTTCGAGGATCGCGTCGCGCGCGCGCTGTCCAGGCTCGGCGTACACACGCAGAAGGATGTCGAGAAGCTCGCAGCGCGCGTCGATGCGCTGTCCGAGGCGGTCAACGAGTTGATCAAGGCGAGCGGCGGCGTGGCCACGCGCAGGCGCGTCAAGCCGGCCGCGGCGCCTTCCGCATCCACGATGGCGAAGAAGGCGGTGCGCAAGACCGCGCCGCGAGCGGGCAGGAAGGCCGCGAAGTAGTCCACGCCGGGAAGCCGGGCCTCCGAAAACCCGGGACGCACCACGTTTCCAGCCGAAAGACGTGGTGCGTCCCGGGTTTTCGGGGTTCTGGTGCGCGAGGGGTCAGCCGCGGTTCAGCTTGTCGACGAGCTTGATGTAGTTCATCTTCGCCTCGTCGGAGCTCATACCCTTGAGCTTGCCCCAGGCATCGTGCTTCGCGCCGCCGACGAAGTCCAGGCCCCCGGGGCGCTCCCCCCTGACGTCGCCCTCGGTCGCCTGCTTGTAGTACGAATACAGCTTCAGGAGCGTCGCGTTGTCGGGACGCTTCTTCGTCTTCTTCGCCGCCGCGGCGGCGACTTCGAAGCGAGCCGCGAGGTCGTCCTTCTCCGGTGCTCCAGCCATGCGCGCTCCCTCCGAACCTCGTTTGACCCCGATCACTTTCATGCTACTTTAGCGCGGTCCAGAACGCGTGCGCAACGCACGCCAGCACGCAGACTCCCTTCCCGCCGCCGCGACCAGCGATGAAGCGCCAACGGATCTCCGCGGTCGACACCGCGTGGCTGCGGATGGACCGTCCGGGCAACCTGATGATGATCAGCGGCGTGCTGACCTGCCGCGAGAAGATCACCCTCGCGCGCCTGAAGCGCGTCATCGCCGAACGCTTTCTGGTGTTCAGGCGCTTCCGCCTGCGGCCGGTGGAAACCCCGGCGACGTCGTTCTGGGAGACCGATCCCGGGTTCGACCTCGACTACCACGTCGCGCACACGGCGCTGCCCGGCCGCGCGGGCAGGCGCGAATTGCAGGCCCTCGTCTCGCGGCTGGCATCGACGCCGCTGGATCCGGCGCGGCCCAGGTGGCAGTTTCACCTGGTCGACAACTACGATGGCGGCAGCGCGATCGTCGTGCGCATCCACCACTGCTACGCCGACGGCATCGCGCTCGTTCGCGTGATGTTGTCGATGACCGACGCGACGGCGGACGGGCCGCCGGCGATGCCTTTCCAGGCGCGCGAGCGGCGGCGCGCGACGTCCGACGACACGCTGTCGCAGCTCTTTGCCCCGTTCTCGGGCGTCCTGGCGTCGGCGCGTCGGATCGGCGGCATGCTCGTCGACACCGGGGTGGGGATCTGGCACGACCCGGCGAAGGCGGTGGAGCTGGCCGACAAGGGAACGGCGCTGACGGCCGAGGTCGCCAAGCTCGCCCTGATGGCGCAGGATTCGCCGACGCGCTTCAAGGGCACGCCCGGTGTCGCCAAGCGGGTCGCGTGGGGCGATCCGCTGCCTCTGCCCGAAGTGAAGGCGATCGGCAAGGCGCTTGGCAGCTCGGTCAACGACGTATTGCTGTCCTGCGTCGCCGGGGCGCTTCGCGACTACCTCGTCGCCCACGGCGATGCAGTCGAGGGCGTCGTCGTGCGTGCGCTGGTGCCCGTCAACCTGCGCCCGATCGAAAGCGCCTATCGGCTCGGCAACCAGTTCGGGCTGGTCTTTCTCGACCTGCCGATCGGCATCGAGAATCCGATCGAGCGCCTGTACGCGGTGCGCGCGAACATGAATGCGCTGAAAGGCAGCTATCAGCCGGTGCTGGCGCTGGGACTGCTCGCCGCGATGGGCAGCGGCCCGAAGCTGCTGCAGGA
>DATGDG010000225.1:0-4330 GCA_035311025.1 Casimicrobiaceae bacterium | reverse complement strand
CGGCGTTGCGGAAAGTTTGCGCGGTGGCGGCGCCGACCGTCAGCGCGATCCACAGCCAGCTTGGCGCCGTCAACGCGCGCCCGCTTTAGCCGCGGCCCACGAACGGCATCTTGGTCGCCATGATCGTCATGAACTGCACGTTGGCGTCGAGCGGCAGGCTCGCCATGTAGACGACCGCGCTCGCGACGTGCGCGACGTCCATCAGCGGCTCGATGGCGATCTGCCCGCTCGCCTGCGGCACGCCCTTCGCCATCCGCGCCGCCATCTCGGTCGCGGCATTGCCGATGTCGATCTGCCCGCAGGCGATGTCGTACTTGCGGCCGTCGAGCGACGTCGATCGGGTGAGCCCGGTCATCGCGTGCTTGGTCGCCGTGTAGGGCGCCGAATTGGGCCTCGGCGCGTGCGCGGAGATCGAACCGTTGTTGATGATCCGGCCACCGCGGGGTGACTGCGATTTCATCAGCCTGATCGCGCCCTGGGTGCAGAGGAAGGCACCGAGCAGGTTGGTGTCGATGACGGCGCGGATCTGCTCGACCGTCAGGTCTTCAAGCGGCACGGCGGGGGCGCCGGTCCCGGCGTTGTTGAACAGCAGGTCGAGCCGCCCGCAGCGCGCGGCGATGGCGTCGAACAGCGCATGCACCGATTCCGGATCGGTGAGGTCGGTCGCGATCGCGAGGCAGCGGCTTGCGTTCGCGCCGGCATCGCGGACGGCCTCGTCGAGGGCTGCCCGGCGACGTCCGGCCAGCACCACGCGCCAGCCGTCATCCAGCAACGCCAGCGCCGCCGCCTTGCCGATCCCGGTTCCCGCGCCGGTGACCAGCGCGACACGAGGTGTTCCGTCCATCGTCGTCCTTCCATGGATGCGAGCGGCGACAGTAGCACGCGCCGCAGGCCGAAGGCCGTGCGTGCGAGAACTACGATCGCGCCGCCGCCGGGTGCCCGCGCGCGGCGAGGCGCAGCTTGCGCGTTCCCGGGGGTGCGAACAGCGTCGGCGCCGCGATCGCGTAACCCTGGGCGAAGTCGATGCCCGCACGGCGCACCGCATCGAGGGTCGCCGCGGTCTCGACCGATTCGGCGATCGTCTGCTTGCCCATGACCTGGCCGATGCGATGGATTGCCTCGACCATCGCCGCATCGACGGGATCCTGGAGCATGTTGCGCACGAAGCTGCCGTCGATCTTGAGGTAATCCACCGGCAGCCGCTTCAGGTAGGTGAACGACGACACGCCGACGCCGAAGTCGTCGAGTGCGAAGCGGCATCCGGGCTCGCGCAAGGCGCCGATGAACTGCGCTGCACGCGACAGGCTGGTCACCGCGGTCGTCTCGGTGATCTCGAAGCAGATCATCGAGTGCGGGATGCGGAAGCGGGCGAAGTTCTCGCGAACGTAATCGAGGAACTGGTCGTCGCCGATCGACGCGCCCGAGACGTTGATCGCGTAGGTCTCGCAACCGTCGGCGTCCCCCGCGGCGAGACGCTCCGCCAGGACCCGGAACGCGGTGCGCATCACCCAGCGGTCGATCGTCGGCATCAGGTGATAGCGCTCGGCCGCCGGTATGAATTCGATCGCGGGGATCAGGTCGCCGCGCTCGTCCATCAGTCGCACGAGCAGTTCATGGTGCGTGGCCCCGCCGGAGGTCGCGTGCATCGCGAGCATCGGCTGGGCGTAGAGACAGAGCCGGTCCTCGGCCAGCGCGCGATGGATCCGGTTCACCCATTCCATCTCCCCGCGGCGCAGCGCGACCTCGCTGTCCTCCGGCAAATAGACCTGGACACGGTTGCGCCCCTTGTCCTTGGCGAGGTAGCAGGCGGCGTCCGCCGCCGACAGGACACTCGCGAGGGTGTGTGGAGCGTCGGCGAGATTGACGAGCCCGATGCTGACCCCGATCGTGAACGACCGGTTGCGCCACGCGAAGCGGAAGTCGACGATCGACTTGCGCAGCGCCTCGGCGATGCGCAGCGCAGGGCCCGGCGGGCAGTGCGGCAGCAGGACCCCGAACTCGTCGCCGCCGAGTCGGGCGAGCACGTCGCCCTCGCGCAGCTTCGGCCGCAGCAGCGCTCCAATCTGGCGCAGCAACTCGTCGCCCGCTGCGTGTCCGCCCGTGTCGTTGACGACCTTGAACTGGTCGAGGTCCAGGTACAGCACCGAGTGCTGCGCGCCATCGTCGGCCGGGCGGTCGACGAGCGCGCGTACCCGCTGCTCGAACTCGCGCCGGTTGAGGAGCCCCGTCAGCGGGTCCTGGCTCGCCAGACTGGACAGCTGGGCTGCGTACTGGCGTTCGCGGCTCATGTCCTGGATCACCAGCACGGCACCGACGATCCTGGCGCTTCGATCGCGGATCGGCGCGACGCTGTGATCGATGGCGATCGACTCGGCGCCGCGGCACAGCAGCACGACGTTGCCCTCGGCCTCGACGGTCGCCCCCTCGGCAAGCGCGCGCGCGACCGGGTCGGGTATCGGAGCTCCGGTGGTTTCGTCGACGACCGCGAACACCTCGGCGACCGGCCGCCCGCGGGCTTCGGCGTGGCGCCAGCCGGTCAGGCGCTCCGCCACGGGATTCAGGTACTCGATGCGCCCGCTGGTGTCGACGGTGATGACGGCGTCCGCGATCGAGGCGAGCGTGACCTGCGCCCGCTCCTTTTCCTCGAACAGCCGCAACTCGGCCGGGTCGCGCTCGGCTTCCCGGGCGAGACGGCGGATCGCGCCGCGGGTGCGCACGATCGCGGTGACGGCGAGCGCGAGCGCCGCGACCAGCCCGGTCGCGAGAAGTGCGAGCCCCCAGGGTGCCAGACCCCTTTCGTCGCGCGACGACCACGCGATGACGCCCAGAGCAGCACCGACGAGCGCGGCGAGGAGCACGATGGTCGCGATCAACGGCCAGGTGACGCCGAACAGCCTGTGGTCCGCTGCGGACAACGGTGTCGAAGGCCGGATGTCCTGCATGCTCAGCCTGCGTGCGAGCCTGGCCGTGGATCGCGCGGCCGGGTCCCGCGCACCGGGGTGCCCGCGCGGTCAGCCGCCGGCGAGGTGCGATGCGGCGATCGCGGCATCGCGCTGCGCGGCATCGACGATCGGCAGGGCGTCATCAGGGGCGACAGGCGGCTTGCGGGTGGGCAGATTCTCGCACGCCTTCCGCCAGCTGTCGTGGCGCACCGGCGCGGTCCAGACGGCCCAGTGCAGCGTCGACAGCGCGACAGGATCGGCGATCAGCGCCGTCTTCTCCGCCGCCGAAAGGGCGTCGGGACCGACTCGCAATGCGTGCTCGACGCGCGCCGCAGTCGCTTCGCTTGCGTGGGGCGCGACCGTCGCACGTGTCACCGCCTGGGCGCAGACCAGCGCGTTGACGATCGGATCGACGACGGCTGCGGTGAAGTCGGCCGGCCGTGCCGCGCGATGCCAGTAGCGTCGCGTCGCCTTGATTTCCGGTGGCGGATGCGATTCCTCGGGAATCAGGAAATACCGTCGGCGGCGAAGCTTGCGGCCGAGATCCGCGCGGCTGGTGATCACCGAGATCGGGATCGAGAGGATCAGCGCGCCGACGACCGGTAGCAGCCACCACAGGAACGCCGGATTCAGCCACCAGACGAACGCCGCCCAGGTCACCCCGAGCAGCGTGTGCAGTCCGTGGCGCCGCAGAGCTTCCATCCATCCGGTTTCCGCGTCCTCGCGCGGCGGCGATTTCCAGCGCACCGATCTCCCGGCGAGCGCAGTGGCGACGAACTGGGTGTGGAACAGCATACGGATCGGCGCGAGCAGCGCCGAGATCGTCATTTCCCCGAGCAGGCTGGCGGCGAGATGCGCCCGCCCGCCGTGCGCGGGCGCGTCGCGCATTGCAATGCGCAATGCGGCCAGGACTTTGGGAAGGAACAGCAGCACCGCGGTCGCCGAGAACAGCGTCACCGCCCATTCGGGGCGCCATTCGGGCCACACCGGAAACAGCTGGTAGGGCTGCACGAAATACTGGGGCTCGAGCAGCGTATGGACGGCAAGCAATGCCGTGGAGAGGATCAGGAATGCGAACCACAGCGGCGCCGACAGGTAGGCGAGCACGCCGGTCATGAACACCGCGCGGTGCGCCGGATGGAGGCCTTTCATCCAGAACAGGCGGAAGTTCATCAGGTTTCCCTGGCACCAGCGACGGTCGCGCGACAGCTCGTCGATCAGGTTGGGGGGCATCTCCTCGTAACTTCCCGGGAGGTCGTAGGCGATCCAGACGCCCCAGCCGGCGCGGCGCATCAGCGCCGCCTCGACGAAGTCGTGCGACAGGATCTCCCCGGACAGCGCGCCGCGGCCGGGCAGGCGTCCGAGCGCGCAGTGCCGGATGAAAGGCG
>DATGDG010000224.1:0-1577 GCA_035311025.1 Casimicrobiaceae bacterium | reverse complement strand
TGCGGGCTGAGCTCGTCGCGATGCGCGTCGTATTCGAAGGCGTAGCTGCGTGCGCCTTCAAAGGCCATCGCCGTGCGTTGCGCATCGGCCAGAACGGCGAACCACGAAGGCAGCACCACCTCCGAGACGATCGCTCCCGCGCCCGCCAGCCGCCCGACAGCTCGTTCGACCGCCGCGCGGCTGTTCGCGTCGGCCTCGTTCCACCACGGCGTGCGGCACCATCCGATGCGGCGTGAAGACGCTCCGCGCGGGGCGTTGGGCCCGCAGGCCTCGCCGAGCAGTGCACAGCGCAGGTAGCGGGCGTCGGCGACGCTGCGGGTGATGGTTCCCAGGGTGTCCAGCGATTCCGCGAAAGGCTTGATTCCGGCGAGGCTGAACGTGCCGAAGCTCGGCTTGTATCCGACCACGCCGCAGAACGACGCGGGCCTGATGATGGATGCGGCGGTCTGGGTGGCGAAGCCCGCAGGCACCATCCAATCCGCGACGGCCGCGGCGCTCCCGCTCGACGATCCTCCGGGGGTGTGGGCGGGGTTGCGCGGGTTCGCGGTCTTCCCCGGCGCGAAATACGCGAACTCGGTGGTGACCGTCTTCCCCAGGATGATCGCCCCGGCGCGCCTGGCGAGCGCGACGCACGAGGCGTCCCATGCGGCCTGCCGTCCGCGATAGATCGTCGAGCCGCATTCGGTCGGCATGCCGACCGTGTCGATGATGTCCTTGACCGCCAGCGGGATGCCGTGCAGCGGGCCGCGCGACGCCTCCCGGTCACAGGCGCGCGCCGCGGCGCGTGCCGCATCCGCGTCGAGCCGGGCCCACGCGCCGACGACCGCTTCGCGCCGGTCGATCCGGGCAAGACAGGCTTCGACCAGGTCGCTCGCGCGCAGCGATCCCTCGCGGATCGCTGCGGCCGCTTCGACCAGACCGAGCTCGTTCGGAGGGCGTTGGGAGACCTTCATGGCAGCCCGCGTCCGCGGCCTTCGTTCGGCGCCTGCAACAAGACCGGCCGCGGCCCCTGAGTCTGTCGGTGCCGCTCGGCGCGCACCAGCGCCTGCGCGGTGAGCATCAGATGCGCGGCGCTTCGCTGCGCCGCGCGATGCAACCTACTGGGGTATCTTCGCTCCGGGATGGCCCTGGCTGAACATGTAGACGATCGCGCTGCGCAACTCGGCGTCGGTGAGATTCGCCATGCCGCCACGGGCAGGCATGCCCCCGTGCCCGTTGATGGCGGAGCGCACGACCACGTCGAGTCCCGGCTTGAGTCGAGGAATCCAGTCATCCAGGTCCCCGATCTTGGGCGCGCCGCCCACCCCGTCCTTGTGACACTTGCTGCACTGGGCCTTGACGATTTCCTCGCCCGTACGGGGGGGAGGGAGAGCAGTCGTGCTGATGGGCTCGGTCCAGTGCCCGCCCGACTCGTTGACCATGTACGTGATCGCGCGCTGGATCTCGGTGTCGGTCAGGAGGAAATTCCCGCCATGCGGTGGCATCTGGCGAATGCCCGTGAGCACGTTCTTGGTGAGGCCGCCGAGACCCTGCGACGTGAGCTGCGCCCAGGCCTTCTTGTCGCCGATCTTGGGCGC
>DATGDG010000223.1:0-1960 GCA_035311025.1 Casimicrobiaceae bacterium | reverse complement strand
AGATCATGGAGACCGAGATGCTCGTGCTCGTCCGCTAGGAGTGTGTAGGGCATTGCGCCGCTCACGTCGGCGAGAGCGCCCACGCCGCGCGCTGCCTCGCCGCGCGGGGTGCGGTCCTCACTCGTCCATGGGACATCGACGCACGAGCGACGCTTGGTGCCGTATGCCCGCTCGCTTGGCGCTCGCCACTGCGCTCGCGGGAATCTATCTCGTTCGGCCCGCACCCCCGCGCGTCGGGCGCGCGCGCGGTGGCGGGAACGCGACGGCCGTCCGGACTGAACACACGATCCGGATGGACGGAGGATCCTCGAGCTGATCGAATCGGCGCGTGAAGACCTACCGGCCGTACTCACCCGAGCAGTCGTATCTGCTGCCGCCGTCGCCGCGTGAGTGGCTGCCGGAAGGTCATCTCGCGTACTACGTGCTCGACCTCGTGGACGAGCTCGACCTTGGTGCCATCGAGCGAGCCGTCCAGAGCAAAGATGCTCGCGGCGAGCGTCCGTACTCACCGCGGATGATGACGGCGCTGCTGCTGTACGGGTATGCGGTCGGTGTTTTTTCGTCGAGGAAGATCGAGCGAGCGACCTATGACGACGTGGCCTTTCGCGTCCTGGCCGCGGGCGAACATCCGCATTTCACGACGATCAACGACTTCCGCGCAAAGCACCGCGTCGCCTTCGCGGACTTCTTTCACCAGGTGCTCGAAGTCTGCATGTCAGCCGGTCTTGTGAAACTCGGGCACGTGGCGATCGACGGCAGCAAGATGAAAGCGAACGCGAGCAAGCACAAGGCGATGAGCTACGAGCGGATGCAGAAGGAAGCGGCCCGGCTCAAGGCGGAGGTCGAGAGGCTGATCCGTCAAGCGGAAGAGGCCGACGCCGCCGAGGACGCGCTCTACGGGGTCGGCCAACAGCCGCAGGATCTTCCGGCCGAGCTTCAGCGTCGCGAGACGCGACGCGCGAAGATCCGCGAAGCTCTGGGCGCGCTCAAGCGCGATACTGCGAAGGCGCGTGCAGTGGAGCACATGGCGCTCGCCGACGACTTGCGAGCGAAGGCTGAAGCGCCAACCACGTCGCCGAAGAAGCAGGGGGAATTCCAAACGCTCGCTGCGCAGCACGACCAGCAGGCCGCCGATCTCGACGACGATGATCCGCCGCCGCCGGCGGTCGACAGCGATCTGCCGCGCAACACACCGCCGAAGAAGCCGTCGGGCGAGCCCAAGCCCAAGGCGCAGCGCAATTTCACTGATCCGGACAGCCGCATCATGTTTAAAGACGGCGCGGTCGTGCAGGCGTACAACGCGCAGATCGCCGTCGACGAAGGCCATCAGATCATCGTGGCCGCTGCGCTGAGCAACCAGGCGCCCGATGTCGAGTACTTCGAGCCGATGCTTCGCCGCCTCGTCGATAACTGCAACGCAGCACCGGCGAAGGTGACCGCCGACGCCGGATATTTTTCGACCGCCAACGTCCGTGCCGCCGAAGCGATGGGCTGCGAACCGTACATCGCTGTCGGCGCACACCTGCGCAACGGTCTGCCCGACGACACGAGGAAGCCCGAGAACCTCGAGAGCGATGATCGCGCAGCGATGCGCGACGTCCTCGCCACGCCCGACGGAAAAGCTGCATATGCGCGTCGAAAGGCTACGGTCGAGCCGGTGTTTGGGCAAATCCGCAGCTGTCGCGGCATCCGCCAGATGTCATTTCGCGGACTCATGAAGAACCGATGCGAGTGGCTGCTGATCTGCGCCACGCACAACCTCCTCAAGCTGTGGCGCGCCATGACTCGTAAAGCGACCGCCCAGCTCGCCACCGCGGCCTAACAGCCACGCTCCGCCTCGCTCGGCGCGTGTGCCCCAGCCCAGCGCCGCTACGGACTACAGGCTCCTAGCGCACGCGCTCGGCAACGTCGGCAACGACCTGCTTGACGCTGCGGCCGCTGGTGTCGACGACGTGGTCGG
>DATGDG010000222.1:0-6657 GCA_035311025.1 Casimicrobiaceae bacterium | reverse complement strand
ATGCCGCGGATGTTGTTGACGACCAGCGTCGCCAGCGCCTCGCCGTCGACGTCCTCGGCGACGATCACCAGCGGCTTGCCCGATTTCGCGACGTGCTCGAGCACCGGCAGGAGGTCGCGGATGTTCGAGATCTTCTTGTCGTGCAGCAGGATGTACGGGTCTTCGAGGACCGCGACCTGCTTGTCGGGGTTGTTGATGAAGTACGGCGAGATGTAGCCGCGGTCGAACTGCATGCCCTCGACCAGGTCGAGCTCGTTCTCGAGGCCCTTGCCGTCCTCGACGGTGATCACGCCTTCCTTGCCGACCTTGTCCATCGCCTCGGCGATCGTCTTGCCGATCGACTCGTCTGCGTTGGCCGAGATCGCGCCGACCTGCGCGATTTCCTTGGACGTCGAGCAGGGCTTGCTGATCTTCTTCAGCTCCTCGACGATCGAGATGACCGCCTTGTCGATGCCGCGCTTCAAATCCATCGGGTTCATGCCGGCGGCGACGTACTTCATGCCTTCGGTCACGATCGACTGCGCGAGCACCGTTGCCGTCGTCGTGCCGTCACCGGCGACGTCGGAGGTCTTGGAAGCGACTTCCTTGACCATCTGCGCGCCCATGTTCTCGAACCGGTCCTTGAGCTCGATCTCCTTGGCGACGGAGACGCCGTCCTTGGTGATCGTCGGCGCGCCGAAGCTGCGCTCGAGGACGACGTTGCGGCCCTTCGGGCCGAGGGTGACCTTGACGGCGTTGGCGAGGATGTTCACGCCATTCACCATCTTGTTGCGGACGTGTTCGCCGAAGCGGACGTCTTTGGCTGCCATGTTCTGTTCTCCTGATGCGTATGCTTTAGGGATGAAAGGTCAGTCGACGATGCCGATGATGTCGTCTTCGCGCATGTGCAGCAGGTCCTGGCCGTCCATCTTGAATTCCTGGCCCGAATACTTGCCGAACAGCACCTTGTCACCGGGCTTCACGCCCATGGGAACGAGCTTGCCGTTGTCGTCGGTCTTGCCCGGTCCCGCGTAGACGACCTGGCCCATCGAGGGTTTTTCGGCCGCAGTGTCGGGGATCACGATGCCGCCGGCGGATTTGCGCTCTTCTTCGAGCCGCTTGACGATAATCCGGTCGTGCAGGGGACGAAGCTTCATGTCAGTGCTCACTCCTAGAATGGAATTCGTCTCAAAACAACGAGTTGGACGCTTATCGCCGAGCGGGAACCGGCGCGTCGACGCGGTTGGGCTGGCGTTGCTGGCCGCTGTTGCTAGCACTCGGCGATTGCGAGTGCTAATGGTAATGGAGCGCGACGTGGATTTCAAGGGGTATCGCAACCGGCGTCCGCCGCCGCCGGGCTTTGCCGCCGCCCCTGTCTAATGCATCGCCGCGGTTTCGTCCGCACCGGCCTCGCGCCACCCGCCGCCCAGCGCCCGGATCAGCGCGATCGTCGCGGCTTGCCGGCTCGACGTCAGCTGCGCGAGGGTCTGGCGCGCTGCCAGGGCGGTCACCTGGGCGGTCACGACACTGGTGTAGGGCACCTGGCCCTGCCGGTACTGATTGAGCGTCAACTGCTCGGTACGGTCCGCGTCGGCGGATGCGGCGCGGCGCAGGTCGACCTGCTCTGCGAGCGAGTGGAGGGTCGCGAGCTGGTCCTCGACCGACTGGAACGCGGCAAGCACGGTCTGTCGATAGTTCGCCACCGCCGCATCGTGCGCGGCCTGCGCGCCTTCGACCCGGGCTGCGATCGCGCCGGCGTCGAACAGCGTCTGCGCCACTGCGAGGCCGACCGACCAGACGGCATTCGAGGCGTTGAACACGCTCGCCAGGTCCGCGCCCGCCCCGCTGTACGACCCCGAGAGCCGAAGGCTCGGGAAATAGGCCGAGCGCTCGATGCCGATCTGGGCATTCGCCGCGGCCACCGCGCGCTCGGCCGCGGCGATGTCGGGACGACGCTGCAGCAGTTCCGACGGCACGACCAGCGGCACCGCCGGAACCGTCTCGTTGCGCCGCTCGACCGGCACGCTGAATTCGGCCGGAGCCCGGCCGACCAGGAGCGCGATCGCGTGCTCGAGCAGCGCCCGCTGGCCGATCATCGAGGCCAGGTTGGCGCGTGTCGTCGCAAGCTGGGTCTGCGCCTGCAGCACGTCGGTCCGCGGGGCGATCCCTGCGTTGTACTGGTTTTGGGTGATGAGCAGCGAGCGGCGGTAGGCCTCGACGGCGCTCCCGAGCAATGCGATCTCGTCGTCGGCCTCGCGCAGCGCGAAATAGTCGGTCGCCAGCTCCGCCTGGGCGGACAGGCGCGCCGCCGCGAGATTCGCGGCGCTCGCCTGGGCGCCGGCCTGCGCGCTGGTCACGGCCAGCCGCAACTGGCCCCAGATGTCGGCCTCCCAGCTCGCATTCACGCCGACTTGAACGTTGTTGCCCCTGACCAGCAAACCCTGGCCGCCGCTGCGGGTGTCGATGGCGGCGAGCGAAAGCGTCGGGAACAGCGCGGCGCGCTGCTCGCGCACCAGCGCCTGGGCCTGTGCGTAGGCGGCAACCGCGGCGGCGACATTCTGGTTCGACACTTCAACCTGCGCGGCCAGCGCGGAGAGCTCCGGGTCGCCGAAGAGCTGCCACCAGGGCCCGCGGTCCAGGGTGTCGGCCGGCGCCGCCGGGAACCAGGTCGAGGCCGCGGCCGGCGCTTCCTTGAAAGTGGCCGGTGAAGCGGCGCTCGGACGCTGGTAGGGCGGGTTGGTCGTGCACGCCGCCAGGGTCGCCAGCGTCGCGATCAACAACCCCGCCGTCGGGCGATTCGCAAGGGCTCGGCGCGAGTTCATGTGGGTCTCAGGGATTGGAAGGCGTCGCCGCCGGCGCGGCTCAGGTGGCGCTCGTCGGCGCCGCGCCTGCGCAGCCTGTCGACGAGCACGTAGATGACCGGGGTCGTCAGCAGGGTGAGCAGCTGGCTTGCGATCAGACCGCCGATGATCGCCACACCCAGGGGCTGGCGCAATTCCGCCCCTTCGCCGAAGCCGATCGCAAGCGGCAGCACTCCCAGCGCTGCCGCCAGCGTCGTCATCAGGATCGGCCGGAAGCGCAGCAGGCAGGCCTCGCGGACGGCCTCGAGCGGACGAAGACCCCGGGCACGCTCGGCCTCGAGCGCGAAATCGATGATGAGGATTGCGTTCTTCTTCACGATGCCGATCAGCAGGAACACGCCGATCAGCGCGATCAGCGAGAAGTCCATCCTGAACATCAGCAGCGCGAGCACCGCGCCGACCCCCGCCGACGGCAGGGTCGAGAGCACCGTGACCGGGTGCACGAGGCTTTCGTAGAGTACGCCGAGCACGATGTAGATCACGAGCAGCGCCGCGACGATCAGCAGTCCTTGCTGCCTGCTCGACTGCTGCGCCAGCAGCGCGGTGCCGGCGAATGCGCCGCGCACCGTCGGAGGCATGCCGATGTCGGCCTCGGCCTGGGCGATTGCGCGGCTCGCATCGTCCAGCGTCGCGTGCTCGGCGAGATTGAACGAAATCGTCGTCGCGAGCTCGGTGTCCTGGTGATTGACCGAGGTCGCGGCCGGCTCCTCGACGAAGCGCGCGATTGCCGCAAGCGGCACCAGGGTCGTCGGGGCGTTGCTGAGGACGTTGCCGCTCGACGCGTTGCGAAGCGCCGGGTTCGGTGAGACCGGCAGCGCCGGTGCACCGCTACGGCTTGCCGCGGCTGCCTGCGTCGAAGGGACCGCCACGGTGCGCTCGGTCGCGACCACCTGTCCACCGTTGTTCACCAGCGACGTGCCCGGCACGTACACGTCGCCCAGCGCGTTGGGACTCTGCGTGTAACCCGGCGCCCATTCCATGACCACGTGGTACTGGTTCAGCGGGGTGTAGATCGTCGCCACCTGGCGCTGGCCGAACGCGTCGTACAGCGCGGCATCGACCGCCCTGGCGCTGATGCCGAGGCGGCCCGCCGCGTCCGGGTCGACCTCGACCGTGGTCTGGACGCCGTTTTCCTGGGCGTCGCTGTTGACTTCGGTCAGCGCGTCGTGCGTCTTCAGCGCATCGAGGAGCTTGCCCGACCACTCGCGCAGGTCGGCGCTGTTCGCAGCCTTGAGCGTGTACTGGTAGGTCGCATTGCTCTGCCGCCCGCCGGAACGCACGTCCTGCACCGGCTGCAGGAACAGGCGCAGCCCGGTGACGCGCGCCAGTCGCGGGCGCAGGCGCGCGATCACCCCCAGCGCGCGCTCGCTGCGCTCGGACGACGGCTTCAGTTCCACGAACATGAAGCCTCCGCCGGCGCGGGACCCGCCGATGAAGCCGACGACCGACGCCACCGCCGGGTCGTGCCGCACGATGTCGACGACCTGGCGCAGCTTGTCGCCCATTGCCTTGGTCGAGATGCTCTGGTCGGCGCTCAAGCCACCGATCAACTGGCCGGTGTCCTGCTGTGGAAACAGGCTCTTCGGAACGGTCGCGAACAGGTAGCCGTTCAGCACGATCACGCCCAGCAGGATCAGCATCACCAGCCCCTTGCTCGCAAGCGCCCAGTCCAGGCTGTGCGCATAGCGCGCGAGCACCCAGTCGTAGCCACGTTTTGCCTGTCGCTCGAGCCAGCCCGGCCGGCGCTGCGCGTCGTCCGTTCCGCCGGGCTCGAGCAGCCATGCGCACATCATCGGCGTGGTGGTCAGCGAGATGACCAGCGAGATCAGCACGGCCGCCGACAGGGTCACCGCGAACTCGCGGAACAGCCTTCCGGGCAGTCCACCCATGAACAGCAGGGGGATGAACACCGCGACCAACGACAGGCTGATCGACACGACCGTGAAGCCGACCTCGCGCGCGCCGAGCAGCGCGGCCCGCATGCGCGGCATCCCCGCCTCGATGTGGCGGCTGGTGTTCTCCAGCACGACGATCGCGTCGTCGACGACGAACCCGGTGGCGACCGTCAGTGCCATCAGGCTCAGGTTGTCGAGGCTGAAGCCCAGCAGGTACATCGCGCCGAAGGTGCCGAGCAGCGCGGTGATCGTCGCGACCGCCGGGACGAGGGTAGCGCGCGCGCTGCGCAGGAACAGGCTGACCACCAGCACCACCAGGATCACCGCGACGAGCAGCGTGATCTCGACCTCGTGCAGCGATGAGCGTATCGACTGGGTACGGTCGGAGGCGACGTGCAGCTCGACGTCGGCCGGCAGCTCCGCCTGCAGCGCCGGCAGCAGCGCGCGCACCGAATCAACGGTCTGGATCACGTTCGCGTCGGGCTGGCTCCGGATCAGCACGATGACCGCCTTCTCGCCGTTGAACAGGCCCAGCGTGCGCGTGTCCTCGACTCCGTCGATCACGTCGGCGACGTCCGCAAGCCGCACCGCGGCACCGTTCCTCCACGCGACCACGATCGACGCGTAGTCGCTCGCGCGCAATCCCGGGGTCCGGGTGTAGATCTGCAGCCGCCGTCCTTCGCCCTGGACGATGCCTTTGGGGCGATTCGCGTTGGTCGCCTGGATCGCGGCGCGAATGTCCTCGGCGCTGATGCCGTACGCGTTCAGCGCAAAGGGCTTGAGCTCGATGCGCACCGCGGGCAGCGAGCCGCCCCCGATCTGCACGTCCCCCACGCCGCTGACCTGCAGCAGCTGCTGGTTGAGGGTGTTCGAAGCCTCGTCGTAGATCTGGCCCGGGGTCTTGGTCTTCGAGGTCAGCGCCAGGATCATCACCGGCGCCGCCGCCGGGTTCACCTTGCGGTAGGTCGGGTTGGTGCGCAGCGTCGTCGGCAGGTCGGTGCGCGCGGCATTGATCGCCGCCTGCACGTCGCGCGCGGCGCCGTCGATGTCGCGGCTCAGGTCGAACTGCAGCGTCACCCGGGTCGCACCGACCGAGCTGACCGACGTGATCTCGTTGACGCCCGCGATCGTCCCCAGGTAGCGCTCCAGCGGCGCCGCGACGCTGCTCGCCATCGTGTCGGGGCTGGCCCCGGGGATGTTGGCGTTGACCGAGATCACCGGCAGCTCGATCGCGGGCAGCGACGCGACGGGAAGCCCGAAGAACGCCGCGATGCCCGCGAGCGCGACACCCGCGGTCAGCAGCACGGTGCCGATCGGCCTGCGCACGAACGGGCGCGACAGGTTGAAGGACCCGCCTTCGTGCCCCGTGCTCGGGGATTCGCCGCTGCCGCGGCCCGGCGGGTTCATGGGACCCCTTCGTGCTGCGCACTCCGGTATTCGCCCTCGGGGGGGCCCTTCGGGCTCATGCGGCGCTCTCCGCGGGATCGTGCGGCGTCGCGTCCGCGTCGTCGCGCAGCGCGCCGCGCGTGCGGCCGCCGCCGAGCCGGTCGAAGGCGAGGTAGATCACCGGCGTCGTGAACAGCGTCAGGAGCTGGCTGACGATCAGCCCGCCGAAGATCGCCAGGCCCAGCGGCCGGCGCAGCTCGGCGCCTTCGCCCCAGCCGAACATGAGCGGCAGCGCAGCGAACAGCGCCGCGAGGGTCGTCATGAGGATCGGCCGGAAGCGCAGCAGCGCGGCCTGGTGGATCGCCTCGCGCGGCGACTTGCCCTGCTCGCGCTCGGCGTCCAGCGCGAAGTCGATCATCATGATCGCGTTCTTCTTGACGATGCCGATCAGCAGGATGATGCCGATGATGCCGATCACGCCGAGCCCGGAGCCGCTGAGCAGCAGCGCGAGCAGCGCGCCCACGCCGGCGGAAGGC